>DASPIV010000261.1:0-2063 GCA_035628955.1 Bordetella sp. | reverse complement strand
GGGCCGCCCTTGGGGATGAACTTTTCGCGGCGAAAGCTCGCCACGCCATTACCGCCTTTGCCGGCGATGACTTCGATGGTGGCTTCGTCTACGAATTTCATGAAAGTATTCTGCCTAAAGCTCTAAAGCAAAAAAGCCCTGCCGCATGCGACAGGGCTTTTGCCGTCTGGGTAACGGAAGACCGTTACTCGGCCGCCACGACCGACACGATCTGCTTGTTCAATGCGCCCTTGAAGCCAAATTGAACCTTGCCGTCGATCAGCGCGAACAAGGTGTGATCCTTGCCGATGCCGACGTTGGTGCCGGGGTGGAAACGGGTACCGCGCTGGCGCACGATGATCGAGCCAGCCGGAATTTGTTGGCCGCCAAAAGCCTTGACGCCCAGTCGCTTCGATTCTGAGTCGCGACCGTTACGCGTAGAGCCGCCGCCCTTTTTCTGTGCCATGTTGATAGCTCCTGCTAATCAATACCGGATCGGGTCATCAAGCCGTGATGGCTTCGATGCGGATCTCGGTGTAGTTCTGACGGTGGCCCTGATGCTTCTGGTAGTGCTTGCGCCGACGCATCTTGAAGATATTGATCTTGTCATGCCGGCCATGCGCAAGAACCGTTGCCTTGACTACAGCGCCAGCGACGAGCGGGGTGCCAACTTTCAGTTGGTCGCCTTCGCCCACCGACAGGACCTGGTCCAGGGTGATTTCTTGCCCAATGTCAGCCGGTATCTGTTCTACCTTGAGTTTTTCGCCAGCGGCAACACGATACTGCTTGCCACCGGTTTTTACGACCGCGTACATGGGGTATTCCTTGAGAATATTCTTACTGCTGGGTTTTCCTGCTACGTTTTCGGTATTGACCGAACCGTAGATTCTAGCGCGCGCCTGTGGAAAAGTCAAAAAGCCCTTACAGGCCGGGCGCTTAGCGTTCGCCGGGGGGCAGGGCCACGCGCGCGGCTATGGCCCGGGCCGCCCGCTGCACCCCCTGCATGACCGCCTGCACATGGCCGGGTTCCAGGCGGTCGCCCGGCACCGACGAACTGACGGCCACTCGCTTGCCCAGGGCGGTTTCGCCCACGTAGGCCGCATAGCAGTGCAGGCCGGCGGCCACTTCTTCATGTTCCTGCGCCACTCCATCGGCCCGCACCTGGCCCAGTTCGCGCAGCAGGGCCCCGCGATCGGCCTGGGTGCGCTCGCTGACCCGCGCCAGCACCGGCGGCAGCAGTTCCGCCAGGGCCGGGTCGGGCAGGCTGGCCAACAGCGCCTTGCCCAGTGCGCAGGCATGCGCCGGCAGCCGCGAGCCCAGCTCGGACACCAGGCGTACCGGTCGCCGCGCGTCTTCGCGGGCCAGGTAGACGACCTCGGTGCCGTCCAGCACCGCCAGTTGCATGACTTCGTTGTGGCGTTCGACGTATTCGCTGGCGGCCGCGCGAAAGGCCGCCTGCAGGCCGTCATGGCGCAGATAGGCCGCGCCCAGCGCCATCAGTTCCAGGCCAATGACATAGCCGTCGCCGGCCCGGTCTATCCAGCGCCGCCGCACCAGTGAATCCAGCAGCAGGTACAGCGAACTGCGCGGCATGGCGCAGGCGCGCGCCAGTTCTGCAGCACGCAGCGGCCCGCGCTGGCCGGCCAGCGCACGCAGAATGTCATGGGTGCGGCGGATGGCCGGTACGTCGTAGTCGGGGGCTGTCATGCCTGTCCAATATATTGGATTAAAAGTCATTATATTGGACATTCCGCGTGCCTCTTCCTAGACTTGCCACACGATGGGGCATGCCCGCCCCGCAACCGGAGTGTCCGCATGCCCGCTTTGAACGACTTGCCCGTAGACCTCGACCGTGCCCTGCTGGTGGGCCGCGTTTGGCGCCCCGCTCCGGTCGACGGCCCCAGCGTGGTGGCAGTGCGGCGGGGCCGGGTAATCGACCTGACCGCGCTGGCCCCTACCGTGGCCGATCTGCTCGACCGCCCCGACCGGTTGGCCATTGTGCGCGACGGCCACGGCGAAGACCTGGGGCCGGTGGCCGACTTGCTGGCGCGCAGCCTGGCGGGCGATGCCCAGGCCGGGCCGGT
>DASPIV010000260.1:0-2204 GCA_035628955.1 Bordetella sp. | reverse complement strand
TTGCGCCGCGCTGTCCTTGCCCAGCAGCTCGTGCAGGATTTCCTGGGTATGTTCGCCCAGCAGCGGCGGCGCCCGGCGGTATACGACCGGCGACGCCGAAAACCGCAACGGACTGGCCGTGACCGCCGCCGTGCCCCCTAGCGGATGCGGCAAGTCTTTGCGCAGCTGGCGCGCGCGCACCTGTGGATGTTCGAAGGCCTGCGCAATGTTGTTGATCGGCCCGCCGGGCACGCCTGCGGCTTCCAGTTTCGCGATCCAGTCATCGCGCCGCCCTTGCTTCATGATGGGCGACAACAGCGCGATCAGCTCTACGCGATGGGTGACCCGCAGCCGGTTGGTGGCAAAGCGCGGATCGTCGCCCAGTTCCGGCGCGCCGATGGCCTTGCAGTAGGCGCGGTACTGCGATTCATTGCCGGTAGCCACGATCAGGTGGCCGTCGCTGGCGGCGAACACCTGGTAGGGCACCACGTTCTGGTGGGCATTGCCCGCACGCATGGGCGCTACGCCCGAGGCGAAATAATTGGAATTCTGGTTGGCCAGCAGCGCCACGTGGCAATCGAGCAAGGCAATGTCCAGGTGCTGTCCCAGGCCGCTGCGGTGGCGCTCTTGCAGCGCCGCCAGAATGGCTACGCTGGCGTACATGCCGGTGATGATGTCGGTGACGGCCACGCCGGCTTTCTGCGGACCGCCACCCGGCAGGTCGTCGCGTTCGCCGGTGATGCTCATCAGGCCCCCCAGCCCCTGGATCATGAAGTCGTAGCCGGGCAATTGGGCGCAGGGGCCGTCTTGCCCGAAGCCGGTGACCGAACAGTAGATCAGGCGCGGGTTGATGGCGCGCAGGCTGTCATAGTCCAGGCCGTAATTGCGCAGGCCGCCGACCTTGAAGTTCTCGACCAGGATGTCGCAGTGCACGGCCAGTTCGCGTATCAGCGCCGCGCCCTCCGGTGTGGCCAGGTCGGCTTGCAGCGAGCGCTTGTTGCGGTTGGCGCTGAGGTAGTAGGCGGCTTCGCCGGTGTCCCGGCCCTGTCCGTCTTTCAGGTAGGGCGGACCCCAGTGGCGGGTGTCGTCGCCGGTGCCGGGACGTTCTACCTTGATGACGTCGGCGCCCAGGTCGGCCAGGTTCTGGGTGCACCAGGGTCCGGCCAGGATGCGGCTCAGGTCGAGCACGCGGATGCCGTCGAGTGGCGGAGGTCGTGGATTCATGGTGATGGCTGCTCTTTGCCCGGGGCTGTGGTGGTGGCGGTGCCGTGGCTCATGACCACCACATCGCGCGCCGGGGCGCGCACGGTGAACTGCAGGGCGCCGTCCTGGCCATGCCATATATCGAAGCGCAGCGTCTCGCCCGGATATACCGGCGACGAGAAGCGCGCATTCAGGCTGCTGAGCCGGCGGGCATCGTAGTCGCAGCAGGTCCTGACAATGGCGTGCGCGGCCATGCCATAGGTGCACAGGCCATGCAGGATGGGCTGCGGATAGCCGGCCTGGCGCGCGATTGCCGGGTCGGCATGCAGCGGGTTGCGGTCGGCGCTCAGCCGGTACAGCAGCGCGGCATTGGATGCCACGTCCAGGGTGCATTGCTGGTCGGGCGCACGCGCGGGCGCGGCAGGCAAGGGCGGCGGCCCTGCGTCGCCGCGTCCGAAGCCGCCGTCGCCACGGCAGAAGGTTGTGTGCTGCAAGGTTGCCAGGCAGGTGCCGGCCTGGTCGTGCAGCGTGCGCTCGGTTACCACCAGGGCGCCCTTGCCGGCGCCTTTGTCGATGACATGCAGGATGCGGTTCCTGCCGACCACCGTGCCGCTGGCGGGCAGCGGGGCGTGCAGGGCAAGGCGCTGCTCGCCGTGCACCAGGCGCACCCAGTCGATGCCGGCGCGCGGATCGCTCATCCAGAAGCCGGGATACCCCAGTACCGTGGCCAGGGTCGGAAAAGCCTGCAGGCCTCGTTCGTAGACATAGCGCAGTTGCCCGGCGTCGAGCGGATCGTGTCCCAGGCCGATGCCCAGGGCGTACAGCATGGTGTCTTTCTCGTCGTAGCGGTGGCGCACTTCATCGAACCGCCAGTTCTTGATGGTGTCGTAGTCCATGGGCATGCCGCCTTAGATGGGGTCCCAGTCGATCACGTCGGGCGAGCGCTCCAACGCGTAGAACTGCTTGCGCATGGCCGGAATGGCGATCTCGCCGATCAGTTCGGGCGTCCAGCCCTCGCTGTA
>DASPIV010000259.1:0-7771 GCA_035628955.1 Bordetella sp. | reverse complement strand
GAAATTGCGCACGCCGCGCTTGAGCGCAGCATCGATGACCGGCCGGTTGACCGGATCGAGCACGATGATAGCGTCGTCTTTCATGCGCAGGGTGCTGGCGGCATCGATCCAGATGCCGTTCCAGCCCGCGCCGCGCAGTTTGGGGTAGACCTCGGTGGTGTAGTCGCCACCCTGCGCCGTGACGATGATGGGCAGTTTTTTCAGAGCATCGATATCGTAGGCATTCTGCAACGGACCCGCGCCATCGGCCCAAGTGGGCGCGGCGCCGCCGGCGTTGCTGGTGGAAAAGAATACGGGGTCGATCAGGGCGAAGTCGTTTTCGTCGCGCATGCGCTGCATGAGAACGGAACCGACCATGCCGCGCCAGCCGACCAGGCCTACTGCTTGCGTCATGTTCAATGCTCTTGAGATGGGGAAAATAGGAAAAAGCTGTCGATTCCGACAATTTATCAGAATGCGCGGGAGAATGTTGCACTGCACGGAAAAATCGGGGACAGGCCTGGCAGTGGGGGACGGCCTACCTTGGCGTCCACAGTACAGTGTCTGACTCCCGCGAGGGTGTCGAACCCCGCCGTGGGCAGAAGGCATCGCTACGTTCAGTGCCAGGCACCCTGGCGGGGAGCCCGGCACCCGTCCACGCCTGGCCAGGCGTGGACGGCTTCAGCGCAGCGCTTTCAGGACCGCATCGCCCATTTGCGCCGTCGACACTTTGGTCGTGCCGGGCTCGTGGATGTCGGCGGTGCGCAGCCCCTCGGCCAGCACGGCACGCACGGCGGCCTCGATGCGGTCGGCCTGCGGCGCCAGGTTCAGCGAATAGCGCAGCAGCATGGCAGCCGACAGGATCGTCGCCAATGGATTGGCGATGCCCTGGCCGGCGATATCGGGGGCCGAACCGTGGCTGGGCTCGTACAGCCCCTGCCCCGAAGCATTCAGCGAAGCCGACGGCAGCATGCCGATGGAGCCGGTCAACATGGCGGCCTCGTCCGACAAGATATCGCCGAACAGGTTGCCGGTGACGATCACATCGAACTGGCGCGGATTGCGCACCAATTGCATGGCAGCGTTGTCGACGTACATGTGCGACAGCTCCACGTCGGGATAGTCGCGTGCCACCTCGATGACGATATCGCGCCAGAATTGCGAGGTCTCGAGCACATTGGCCTTGTCGACGCTGCACAGCTTCTTGCCGCGCTTGCGCGCCGACTCGAAGCCGATGCGCGCGATGCGGCGCACTTCGGAATCGGCATAGCGCATGGTGTCGAAGCCTTCGCGCTCACCGCTGAAGGGGCCATCGGCCGCATCGCGTACGCCGCGCGGCGTGCCGAAGTAAATATCGCCGGTCAGTTCGCGAATGATCAGGATGTCCAGCCCCGAGACTATTTCGGGCTTGAGCGACGAAGCGCTGGCTAGTTCGGGATACAAAATGGCGGGACGCAAATTGGCGAACAGGCCCAGGGCCTTGCGCAGGCCCAGGATGGCCTGCTCGGGACGGAATTCGCGCGGCAGGCTGTCATATTTCCAGTCGCCTACGGCGCCGAACAGGATGGCGTGCGAATTGCGCGCCAGATCCAGCGTGGCCGGCGGCAGCGGATGCTCGAATTGATCGTAGGCGGCCCCCCCCACCGGCGCCTGCTGAAGGTCCAGCGGCAGGTCCAGCGCGCCCAGCACACGCACGGCCTGCTCCACGATTTCGGGGCCGATGCCGTCGCCGGCCAGCACTGCAATGTTATGCGTCATGAAAAAAACCTATGAATGAATAGATGTGACTCGATCGGGGACGCCACGGCGCCCCTTGAGGTGAAAGCGCGTAGCGCTTCGAGGGGTAGCCTCACACCAACGGACGGCTTTCCAGCCATGGATGGCGGGCCAGCCGCTCGGCTTCGAAGGCGCGGATCTTGTCGGACTGGCGCAAGGTCAGGCCGATATCGTCGAACCCATTGGTCAGGCAATACTTGCGGAACGGCTCGATGTCGAACTGCAGTTCGCGGCCGTCCGCGGCAAGCACGGCCTGCCGCTCGAGATCGATGCGCAGCTTGTAGCCGGGAAACGCCTTGACCTCATCGAACAGGCGCGCCACCTCGAGCTCGGAGAGCACGATGGGCAACAGACCGTTCTTGAAGCTGTTGTTGAAGAAAATGTCGGCATACGAAGGCGCGATGATGGCGCGAAAGCCGAACTGCGTCAGTGCCCAGGGCGCGTGTTCGCGACTGGAGCCGCAGCCGAAGTTCTTGCGCGCCAGCAGCACCGATGCACCCTGGTAGCGCGGCTGGTTCAACACGAAATCGGGGTTCAGCGGCCGCTTGCTGTTGTCCATGCCCGGTTCGCCATGATCCAGATAGCGCAGCTCGTCGAACAGGTTGGGGCCGAAACCCGTGCGCTGGATCGACTTCAGGAATTGCTTCGGAATAATGAGGTCGGTGTCGACGTTCTCGCGGTCGAGCGGGGCCACCAGGCCTTCGTGAGTAGTGAATGCTTGCATGATGTCAGGGCTCTTAGCGGAAGTTGCGGACGTCGACGAAATGGCCGGCCACGGCCGCGGCGGCGGCCATCGCGGGGCTGACCAAGTGCGTGCGCCCCCCCTGCCCCTGGCGACCCTCGAAGTTGCGGTTCGAGGTCGAGGCGCAGCGCTCTTCGGGTTCAAGGCGGTCGGCGTTCATGGCCAGGCACATCGAACAGCCGGGTTCGCGCCATTCGAAGCCGGCCTCGATGAAAATCTTGTCCAGCCCTTCGCGCTCGGCCTGCTGCTTGACCAGCCCCGAGCCGGGCACGACCATCGCCTGCCGTACATTGGAAGCCACCTGCTTGCCACGCGCCACGGCGGCGGCAGCGCGCAAGTCTTCGATGCGCGAGTTGGTACACGAGCCGATGAAAACGCGGTCGATGCGGATATCGGTAAGCGGCGTGTTGGGCTTGAGGCCCATGTACTGCAGCGCGCGCTCCATGCCGCTGCGGCGCACATCGTCTTTTTCGCGATCGGGATCGGGTACGCGCGAGTCCACGGGCAGCACCATTTCGGGCGACGTGCCCCAGGTGACCTGCGGTTTGATGTCTTTGGCGTTGACTTCGACGACGCGGTCGAAATTGGCCCCGGCATCGCTGTGCAGCGTGCGCCAGTAGGCCACCGCCTGGTCCCACAGCACGCCGCTGGGCGCGAAGGGCCGGCCGCGGAAGTATTCGACGGTCTTGTCGTCCACCGCCACCATGCCCGAACGGGCGCCCGCTTCGATGGCCATGTTGCAGACCGTCATGCGACCTTCGACCGACAGGCCGCGTATCGTGCTGCCGGCGAACTCGATGGCATGGCCTGTTCCACCGGCCGTGCCGATAATGCCGATGATATGCAGCACCACATCCTTGGCCGTACAGCCGAAGGGCAACTCGCCCTCGACCTTGATCAGCATGCTCTTGGCTTTTTTCATGAGCAGGGTTTGCGTGGCCAGCACGTGCTCGACCTCGGACGTGCCGATGCCGAAGGCCAGCGCGCCCAGTGCGCCATGCGTGCTGGTATGCGAATCGCCGCATACCACCGTCATGCCGGGCAGCGTGGCGCCCTGCTCGGGTCCGATGACGTGGACGATGCCCTGGCGCAAGTCGGTCATGCGGAATTCGATAATCCCGTATTTGTCGCAGTTCGAATCCAGGGTGTCGACCTGCAGCTTCGATACCGGGTCGTCGATACCGCGTGCGCGGTTCAGCGTGGGCACGTTGTGGTCGGCCACCGCCAGGTTGGCGCCGATGCGCCACGGCTTGCGGCCGGCCAGGGCCAGGCCTTCGAACGCCTGCGGGCTGGTGACCTCATGCAGCAAGTGGCGGTCGATGTACAGCAGACAGGTGCCGTCGGATTCCTGGTGCACGACGTGTGCGTCCCAGAGTTTGTCGTAAAGGGTTTGGGCCATGAGTAGACTCGCGCAATGTCCGGCCACGCCGGACGGGGGACATCGAAAATCGATGCCCCGATTATGCCCATGCTCTCAACCTAGTACAACGTCAGCAGTTATCCTAGTATTGGAAGCACCACCTTACCCCGCCCACGGGGCTATTTGCTCTTGCCCGTGGCCTGCTGGTACAGGGGCATGACGCGCTGCGAGGCGGCCTGCAGTTCGGAAATGCGAGTAGCCGCCGACGGGTGGGTGGACATGAATTCGGGTGGCGCGTTGCCATTGTCGGCCGCTCCCATCTTTTGCCACAAGGTCACGGCGGCGCGCGGGTCATAGCCTGCGCGCGCGGCCAGTTCGACTCCCATCAGGTCGGCCTCGGTCTCGTGGGTGCGACTGTTGGGCAGGGTAAACATGACATCGGTCAGCTTGCTGCCCAGGTCGGCAGGCACGCCGGTGGCAATGGACAACACCGACAACCCCAGATTGGTGACCATCTGCTGCGATACACGCTCGCGCGCATGCTCGCGCAGGGCGTGCGAGATCTCGTGGCCCAGCACTGCCGCCAGTTCGGCGTCGGTGGGCTTGATCTGGTTGAGCAAGCCGGTATATACGGCGATCTTGCCGCCCGGCATGCACCACGCGTTGACTTCGCTTATCGACAATACGTGCACTTCCCATTGCCAGTTGGCGGCATCCGGACGGAACGTGCCGACTTGAGCAATCAGGCGTTTCGAGATGGCGCGCACGCGCGCCACTTGCTTGCTGTCACGGTCCAGCGCGCCTTGGGCGCGCGCTTTCTGGATGATGTCGGCGTATTGCTGGCCGGCTTCCTGTTCCAGCGCCTGCTCGGGCACCATGCTGGACATGTACTGGGTGCGATCCACCCCGACCGTGCCCGATTGCGTGGTCTGCACGCTGGAGCAACCTGCCAGCGCCATGCTGCCGGCCACCGCCAGCCCTCTCAGCAACTGCCGCAAAACCGTTCGAATTCCAGCGTTCATGAAGCCCCCTTGCATCGTAAGCGTTGTAGAGATCGGCTTGCTGTCCAAAATAATACTCAGCCGCATTGCCCCCGATGGCGCAAGGCGTGGTCGATCAGTATCAGGGCCAGCATGGCCTCGGCGATGGGCGTGGCGCGAATGCCCACGCAGGGATCATGGCGTCCGAGCGTCTGCACCATGATGGGTTCGCCGGCGCTGTTGATGGAACGGCGTTCGACTCGAATGCTGGACGTAGGCTTGATGGCCAGCGACACGGTGACGGGCTGCCCCGTTGAAATCCCCCCCAGCACCCCGCCCGCGTTGTTGCCTATGAAGCCGTCGGGCGTGATTTCGTCGCCGTGTTCCGAGCCGCGCTGGCTGATGCAGTCGAAGCCCGCACCGATGGATACGCCCTTGACGGCGTTGAGCCCCATCATGACATAGGCGATATCGGCATCGAGCCTGTCGTACAGGGGCTCGCCCCAGCCGGCCGGCAGGTTCTCGGCTACCACCTCGATACGCGCGCCGACCGAATCGCCATCGCGGCGCAGTTGGTCCATATAGGCTTCGAGCTCGGGCACGATCGCGGCATTGGGGGCATAGAACGGATTGGCGGACACCTCGTCCCAGGACTCGAACGGAATGGCGATGGGGCCCAGTTGGCTCATGTAGCCGCGCACCCGTACGCCGTGCTGCTCGGCCAGCCATTTCTTGGCGATGGCGCCGGCGGCCACGGTGGGCGCGGTCAGGCGTGCCGACGACCGGCCGCCGCCACGCGGGTCGCGCTGGCCGTACTTGTGCGTGTAGGTGTAGTCGGCGTGGCCTGGCCGGAAGGTGTCGGCAATATTCGAATAGTCTTTGCTGCGCGCATCGGTATTGCGGATCAGCAGCGCAATGGGCGTGCCGGTGGTCACGCCCTGGTAGACCCCCGACAGGATCTCGACCTGGTCCGCCTCTTGGCGCTGCGTGACGTGGCGCGAGGTGCCGGGCCGGCGGCGATCGAGTTCGACCTGGATGTCCGCGGCATCCAGCGCCAATCCGGGCGGACAGCCGTCGACCACGCAGCCGATGGCCGGCCCGTGCGATTCGCCGAAATTAGTGACGCAAAACAGAGTACCTAGGGTGTTGCCGGACATAGACAGGTCGGGAAGGCGGTGAAAGCAGGTTCGATTATGACACCGACCGAGCCCCACCACTCGCTACCAAACGTAGGCGGCCGGGAACGGGGCCGGCGGTATCAGGAAGAGCAACTGACTTCGATGCCGCCAGCCCAGTCGGGCGGCAGGGCGGCGTAGGCTTCGCGGCCGGGCTGCTCGGTATAAGGGTCGCGCAGCAGGCCCAGCAGGATGTCGATTTCCGCGGCATCGCCCGCCTTGGCCGCCTGGATGGCCTGTTCGGCCAGGTGGTTGCGCAATACGTAGAGCGGATTGACGGCGTCCATGGCGGCCGCGCGCGCCTGGGGGTCGGCCGCGGGGCCATCCTGCGCATGGCGCGCCGCCAGGCGCCCGTACCAGGCCAGCGCGGCCTCGCGATCGATGAACAGATCCTGAAACCCCTGGGGCCGGCCGCGCACCGCCTCAGCCAGGCGGCGGAACGCCTGCGTGAAATCGGCGCGGTTATCGTGCATCAGCCGCAACAGGTCATCGAGCAACGGCTCATCGTCGACACGCCAGTCGCGCAGACCCAGTTTGGCGGCCATGCGCTGATGGAAGGCCCGGGTAAAGATGGCCTCGTAGCCATCGAGCACACTGCGCAGCGCCTCGACATCGGGCACCAGGGCGTGCAGGCTGCCGCCCAGGCGGTACAGATTCCACAAGGCAACCGAGGGCTGGCGGTTCCAGGCGTAGCGCCCTTCGCTGTCGGAGTGATTGCAGATGTGGTCCAGCCGGAAGGTGTCCATGAAACCGTAGGGCCCATAGTCGAGTGTCAGCCCCAGGATCGACATGTTGTCGGTGTTCATGACGCCATGGCAGAAACCCACTGCCTGCCAATCCGCCATCAATTGCGCGGTGCGACGGGTAACCTCGGCCAGCAGGCGCAGCAACGCAACTTCCGGTCCTGCCGCCGCGCCGCCCTGGGCCTCGCGGCAGGCCGGGTAGAACTTGTCGATGACATAGTCGGCCAGAATGCGCAATTCTTCGGGCTGCCGCCGCGACGACCAGTGCTCGAACGAACCGAAGCGCACGAAACTGGGCGCCATGCGCGTCACGATGGCGGCGGTCTCGACTGTTTCGCGCATGACCGGGTCATCGGAGACCACCAGGGCCAGGGCGCGCGTGGTGGGTATGCCCAGGCCATGCATCGCCTCGCTGGCCAGGTATTCGCGTACCGAGGAGCGCAGTACCGCGCGGCCATCGGCCATGCGCGAATACGGGGTCATGCCCGCCCCTTTGAGCTGCAGTTCCCAGTTCCCCTGGGGGCCCACCACTTCGCCCAGCAAATGGGCCCGCCCATCGCCCAACTGGCCCGCCCAGACGCCGAACTGGTGGCCGCTGTAGACAGCCGCCAGCGTCTGGCCGCCTGGCAGCGGCTGCTGGCCCGAGCACACCCGCAGAAATGCATCGGAGTGCAGTGCCTGCCTGGACAGGCCGATCAGGGCAGCCGCCTGTTCGTTGGCGTGCAGCAAGCGCGGCGCCGTCAAAGGCTGCGGCTCCAGCCGGGTGTAGAACGCCGCCGGCAAGGCGGCGAAGGAATTGTCCAGCCGCAGCTGATCCAGGGTATCGGCAATCATGGGGTGCCTCCGGCGCGACGAGCCCGTGCGGCCCGCTTGGCGGGGCGCACATACAAAATGGCGGATACGAAGAACACCAGCGCCAGCACGACCTCGAGGCCGCCCAGCGCGGCCGACAGCGGGGCCGGATCGGACATGGCGCGCACCACGCCTTCCATCAGGTACAACAGCACCAGCATAGC
>DASPIV010000258.1:0-2118 GCA_035628955.1 Bordetella sp. | reverse complement strand
TGCAGCGCTACGGCATGAAGGCCGTGCTGTTCCTGATTACCGGCTGGGTCGGCCATGGAGAGGCGCGTCCCTGTGCCGGCCTGGGCATGCCCTTGCCGCCATCGCCGGACCACGACGAGACCAAGCGCCTGGTGGCCGCCGGCCGTACCGACGAAGTCATGCTGCGCTGGAGCGAGGCACAGGCCATGCTGGCCGCGGGTACCTTCGAGATCCACTCGCACACCCACACACACACACGCTGGGACAAACAGTGCGGGCCCGACGTTGCCGCCAAGCGCGAACACATCGCACGCGAGCTGGCCGATTCCCGTGCCGCGCTTGCCGAATACTTGGGGCCGGCTAGCGACCACCTGTGCTGGCCGCAGGGCTATTTCGACGACGACTATATCCAGGCCGCGCGCCACGCCGGCTTCCGCCACTTGTACACCACCGACGCGCTGGGACAGAATTTGCCGGGCACCGATCCCGAGCATATCTATCGCTTCGCCGTGCGCAACCTGGGCGGCTCATGGCTGAACCGCCGCATCTGGATGTCGCGCCACCCGGTATGGGGGCCGCGGTATCACGCCTGGAAAGCCTGGAAAAAGCGCCTGAGGAATCGCGCATGACACTTTCGGTCATTATCATCGCCAAGAACGAGGCGGCGCATATCGTAGGCTGCCTGGAATCCGTGGCGTTTGCCGACGAGTTCATCGTGGTCGATTCCGGCAGCACCGACAATACCGCGGCATTGGCGCGCGAGTTCGGCGCGCAGGTACATGTCACGCCCGACTGGCCCGGATTCGGGCCGCAGAAGAACCGTGCCCTGGACCTGGCCACCGGTGACTGGGTCCTGTCCATCGACGCCGACGAGCGCGTCACGCCCGAACTGGCGCGCGAGATCCAGGCAGTGCTGGGCGCACCGAAAGCCGACGCCTACGAAATCGCCCGCTTGTCCGATTTCTGCGGCCGCCTCATCCGCCATAGCGGCTGGTGGCCCGATTACGTGCTGCGCTTGTTCAAGCGCGGCACCGCCCGCTTCACCGACGCCGCCGTACATGAACGGGTCGTACCCGCCGCCTCGCCGTTGCGCCTGGAAGGCCATTTCCTGCATTATCCGTACCCCGACCTGGATGCGCTGATCAACAAGGTCAATCGCTATTCATCCGACGCGGCCGCGATGATGCACGCACGCGGCAAGCGCGCCACGGTTTTCAGTGCCCTGGGACACGGATTCTGGACCTTCATCCGCATCTACCTGATCCGGCGCGGCTTTCTCGATGGCCGCCATGGCCTGGTGCTGGCCGTGACCGCGGCGGCAGGCAGCTTCTTTCGTTACGCCAAGCTCAGTTTCCTGCCCGACGTCCGCAAGTGAAGATTCTGTACACCAACTTCCACCCGCGCAATGGTGGAGGGCATACTACGTATGTCACCAGCCTGGCGCGTGTCCTGGCCGCTACACAACAAATCACGGTGGCTTCCCCGGCCACCAGCCGGCTGTACCGCTATGCGGCCGCCGTGCCGCAGGTTCGCGCGGTGCCTCTGCGCTTTTCCACGCGGCTTTCGTCCTGGCTGGGCGAAAGAGCCGCCTTGCGCCGCCTGGTCGCGCGCGAGTGCTACGACATCATCCACGTCAATGGGTCGGCCGATCACAAACAGGTGATGCTGGCGCTGGCCGGCCAGCGTCGGCGTCCGCGCGTGGTTTTCACCAAGCATAACGACCTCTCGCTGGACACCCTGGGTCATTGGCTGCGTGCGCACGTGGCCACAGACCGCGTCATCGCCGTCAGCGACTACGTGCGCGGCCTGCTTGAGCATTCGCCCTATCGGCACTGCCCCATCGATACGATCCGGCACGGCATCGATACCGCTTACTTCGCGCCATTGGCGCCGCAGGCCGTGGCCGACCTGCGTAGCCGCTACTTCGGCCTGAACTGGCCTGGTAAATTGCTGCTGGGCAGCGCGGGCGGTACAGACTACGACAAGGGCTGGCTCGATCTGGTCGAGGCTGCCGGCAGCCTGCCCGCCGTCCAGCGCGAACGCATCCTGATCCTGGTCGCCGGCGATCCACCCAACTCGGCCAAGCTGGCGCGGGTGCGCGCTGCGGGCATGCAAAGTCAGGTCGTGTTTCCCGGCCTG
>DASPIV010000257.1:0-2906 GCA_035628955.1 Bordetella sp. | reverse complement strand
GCCCGAGCCGCACAGGCGGTTGACGTTGAAGGCCGGCGTTTCCTTGCCGATGCCGGCGTTCATGGCGGCCACCCGCGACAAATACATATCGCGCGGCTCGGTATTGATGACGTGGCCCACGGCAACGTGGCCGACCTCGGTGCCGGATACGCCGGCGCGGGACAGCGCTTCCTTGATGACGGTGGCGCCCAGGTCGATGGGCGGCACGTCTTTCAAGGCGCCGCCAAAATCGCCTATGGCGGTGCGGGCGGCGGCGACGATGACGACTTCATTCATGGTGTTTCTCCTGGAATCCGGTCTACCGGCACCTTACCGGCAAGCACAATAATCCATCATAACTCCGCGCGGCATGCCCCGCCGCGGGCGGGGCACGTTCGCACCCAAAGGCGCCATCCGTGGACGGCCGCCGGGGTTCAACGGTTTTTGGCGGCCCGGCGCGCGGCGAAATCGGCCACCGCCTGGGCGTGCTCCGGTGTCTTGTGCGCCAGCGACTGATAGGCCGCCGACAGTTCCAGCAGCGTATCCAGGCGGGTGTGCTGGCCCTCGCGCAGCAAACGCTTCGTGAGCCGCACCGCGTCGGGCGAGTTGGCGGCGATGCGGCGGGCCAGCGCCTGGGCCTGCGGCAGCAGTTCCTGGGCTGGCAGCACGCGCGACACCAGGCCCCAGTCGAGGGCGGTGGCGGCATCGATGGCATCGCCGGTAAACGACATTTCGGCCGCGCGCGCCATGCCGATCAGGCGCGGCAAGAACCACGCACCGCCATCGCCCGGCACGATGCCCAGCTTGACGAAGCTCTCGGCGAAGCTGGCTTGTTCGGCCGCCAGGCGCATATCGCACATGCAGGCCAGGTCGCAACCCGCCCCGATGGCCGGCCCATTGACGGCCGCGATGGTGGGCACCTCCAGCGCGTGGAAGGCGGCGGGCAGGCGCTGGATGCCGTGGCGGTACTCCTGCCGCAAGGCAGTGCCGCCGACCTCGGGGCCGATCTGGCGTTGCATGTCGTTGATATTACCGCCCGACGAGAACACCCGCCCGCGCGCGGTCAGGATCACCACGCGCGCCGTGGCGTCGCGTTCGATGCGCGCGCACGCCTGCAGCAAGGCATCGACCATGCCATTGCCGGTCAGGGCATTGCGGGTTTCAGGGTGGTCCAGCGTCAGTACGACGATACCGTCGTCATCCTGCTCGTAATGCAATAGGTCGCTCATACCCGTAATCGCCTCGCAGTAAGGGTTTACATGCTGGAGCCCGATGCCGATGCGCGGCAACCGCGGCCCAAGGGTGCCCAGCGTATGCGGGGCACCCGCCATGCGTCCAATACTGTTTACGCCCCAGGCGATACCGTTGCGATATCACTGCCCGGTAAACGCTTGCGCTGCCCTGGCGAGCGTGCCTGGCCAGGGCCCCAGGCGCAGCTGATACGAAAATCGTATGGATAAGCCAAAAAAAAATATTAGACAGGTTTCAGCTCCAGGGAGGATAGTCCATCGCAAAGAGAGGTAGGTGGAGACATGATCGATATCCTGGAACTGACCGCCATTCCCCCCGAGGACGAGGCGCTGCGCAACGAGATACGTGCTTTCCTGGCCGATGTCATGGCGGATATGCCCGCCGACCGCCGGGCGCGTTCTTGGATGGGTTTCGACGCCGATTTCAGCCGCGCGCTGGCCGCGCGTGGATGGCTGGGCATGACGCTGCCGCGCGAATACGGCGGCGCCGCACGCGGCCATTTCGCGCGCTTCGTCCTGTCCGAGGAATTGCTGTGCGCCGGCGCGCCGGTATCGGCGCACTGGATCGCCGACCGCCAGAGCGCGCCGCTGATCCTGAAATACGGCACCGAGGCGCAGCGCCGGTTCTACTTGCCCCGCATCTGCCGCGCCGAGGCGTTCTTCTGCATCGGCATGAGCGAACCGAACTCGGGTTCCGACCTGGCCAGCATCCGGACCCGCGCCGAGCCGCGCGAAGGCGGCTGGCTGCTCAACGGCAGCAAGATCTGGACCACCAATGCGCATCGATCGCACTACATGATTGCGCTGGTGCGCACCTCGGGCACGGCGGCCGACCGGCACCAGGGCTTGTCGCAGATGGTCATCGACCTGTCGCTGCCCGGCATTACGGTGCGGCCCATCGAAGACCTGGCCGGCGATGCGCATTTTTCAGAAGTGTTCTTCGACAATGTCGCGCTCGATGCGCAGGCGCTGGTCGGTACCGAGGGCGACGGCTGGCAGCAGGTCAACGCCGAACTGGCGTTCGAGCGCAGCGGACCCGAACGCATCTATTCCAGCATGGCACTGGTGGAATGCTGGCTGGCGCATTGCCGCGCCGCGCATATTGACGACGCGCAGACCCGCGCGGCACTGGGCGATGTCCTTACACAACTGGCCACTTTGCGCGCCATGTCGCTGGCGGTGGCCGGCCAACTGGCCCGAGGGCTCAGCCCCGCCACCGAGGCCGCCCTGGTCAAGGACCTGGGCACCGAACTCGAGCAACGCATTCCCGACCTGGTCGCGCAGGCATTGAGCCAGGCGCCCGAGCGGCCCGTCCCGCCCGAGCTATTGCGCACGCTCGCCTATGTAGAGCAAGTCAGCCCCACGTTCTCGTTGCGCGGCGGCACGCGCGAAATCCTGCGCGGCATCATCGCCCGCGGCCTGGGCCTCAGATAACAAGGAACATGATGGACACCCTGTTCGGCGATACCGCCCGCCGCCTGTTCGCGCAGGCCTACCCCACTGATGTGCTGCGCGCGATCGAGCGTGGGCAAGCTCCCCAGGCCGCCTGGCAGGCCGTCGAAGAATCGGGCTTCCTGGACGCGCTGGTGCCCGAAGACGCCGACGGCGCCGGCCTGAGGCTGGCCGATGTCGCGCCCCTGGCGCAGGCAGTGGGCTGGCATGCCGTGGGCGCACCGG
>DASPIV010000256.1:0-3752 GCA_035628955.1 Bordetella sp. | reverse complement strand
CAATTGAGCCGCAGCGGCCTGGATGTGTCCGATGTGTCGGTAAAGGTCTCGCAGGGCGAAGTCACGCTGGAAGGTACCGTAAGCGACCGCTCGGTGAAGCATGCCGTCGAGAACTGCGCGGACGACTGTATCGGCGTCAAGGACGTGGACAACCGGCTGCGCGTCCAGCGTGAACAGCCCGCGACGAGAGACGCGGCCAACGGCACGCAGGCGGGCTGAGCCGTCCCCCGGCGCAGCAAGGCCGCGGAACAAAGGGGCAGGACAATGGACGCAATACAGGCAGGCGGACCGCCGCCGCGCTTTTCCCGCCGCTTCAATTGGGCGGGCTATCTGCTGGGCTTTGCCTTGAGCGGGTTCTTCGACGGCATTCTGTTGCACCAGGTGCTGCAATGGCATCACCTGCTGTCCGCAATACAGGCTGGCGTGCTGGGCGATATCAGGGGCCAGGTCATGGCGGACGGACTGTTCCATGCGGCCATGTATGGGGTGGCGGCGATGGGGCTGTGGCTGCTGTTCCGGTCGCGCAGTGAACTGGCGTGCACCGCCGCCGACCGGCGGCTGATGGCCAACTTCTGGATCGGCTTCGGCGTGTGGCACGTGGTCGACGCGATCTTCTCGCATTGGATCACGGGCATACACCGCATTCGCATGGATTCCCCCAGCCCGCTGCTGTGGGACCTGGCCTGGCTTGTTCTTTTCGGCCTGGTCCCGTTGGCCATCGGGATGCGAATGCGCGGCGCGGGCGGTGGCTCGGCCGGCCTGCGGCGGCCGGCGCGGGCGGCCATCACGATGTTGCTGTCGGGCGTCATCCTGGCGGGCGCGGCCCTGAACTTGTTTCCGGTGCGCGCCAATGCAGTCGAGACCGTCACGGTGGTGTTGCGGCCCGGGATTTCCGCCGCAACGCTATTTGCGGCCCTGGATGGCACGCCGGCCCGCATCGTGTGGAGCGACGCAGCCGGCGGCGTATGGGTGCTGGCCGGCGCCAGCGCGGCCGATCTGTTCTCGTTGTATGGGCACGGAGCCATGTACATCAGCGGTACGCTGGCGCCTGCGGGATGTGCGGCCTGGTTCAAGCCGGCACCGACCGCCGCCTGATCGTTCTTGCGGCGCCGGGTGGGGGTGTTGCTATGCGTTTGCGGCCGGCACGCCGGCATGCCCCGCCGGGCGCTCGGCATCGCGCGGCACGCAGTAGCGCTCTTCGCGGTAAGCCCAGCTAGGCCACAGCGCGTGGGCCAGGGCTTCTTCGGCCAGCACCGGATCGGTATCGGCCGGGGCGTAGCCCGCGGGCATGGCGTAGCGGAATTGAACTGGCGTCTTGCCCGGCAGCAGCACCAGCAGGTCGTCGCCCTTCAGGTATCCGTAGTGGTTCTCGTACTGCATGATCGCGCGGTTGGGGTTGCCGCGCGTCAGATCGCGCCCCAGCATGGGATGCGTGCACGCCACGCCGGCCAGTGACAGCAGCGTGGGCGGCAGGTCGATCTGGCTGATGATGCCTTCGTCGCGCCGCGCCTCGATGCCCCCGCCCAGTATCACCGCCGGAATATGGAAATGACGCACCGGCACCAGCGTATCGCCGAACACGCGCGAGTCGTGGTCGGCCACCACCAGGAACACCGTATCGTTCCAGTAGGGCGCCTGGCGTGCCCGCTCGAAGAACTGGCCCAGCGCCCAATCGGCGTAGCGCACGGTGTTCTCGACGGTGGCGGGGTTGCCTTCCACCTGGATGCGCCCGGCCGGATATTCCCACGGCGAATGGTTGGACACGCTGAAGGCCAGGGTGAATGAAGGCCGGTCGCCGTCGGCGCGCAGGCGTGCGTCCAACTGGGTGAACATGTCTTCGTCCGAGGCGCCCCAGGTACCCACGAAGGCCGGGTCGGCGAAGTCGGGCCGGTCGACGATTTCGTCGAAGCCGTTGCCCAGGAAGAACGCCTTCATGTTGTCGAAGTGCGATTCGCCGCCATAAATGAAGCGCGAATGATAGCCATGGCGGCCCAGTACATCGGCAAGCGTGAAGAAGCCACGCTGCGCCGCCGGCAGTTTCAGCACTGCCTGGGCTGGCGTCGGCAGGAAACCCGCCGTCACGGCTTCCAGCCCGCGCACCGAGCGCGTGCCGGTGGCATAGGCTCGCGTGAAGGCCCAGCCTTCGCGGGCCAGCGCATCCAGGTGCGGGGTCAGGTTGGCGCCGCCCAGCGCGGCGCTGTACTGGGCGCCCAGGCTTTCCTCCAGGATGATCACGATGTTGGCGGGCCGCGCACGTGCGCGCGACGGCGCCTGGTGGTGCACGCTGGGGTGCGTGGCCAGGGCCGGTGGATGGGGCAGGCCGGCGCACGACAGCACGACTTCCTGCATGCGTTCGCCCGGCATGCGGCCGTACACGGCGGCGGCGGATTTTTCGTACTTCATGCTGTAGATCGCGTAGAACACGTTGTACAGCGAGTTGAGCGGCAAGGTGTTCAGCATGCCGTCGTTGCAGTACGCCACCGTGGACGGATTGATGGGGCGGTGTCCCAGCGTGCCGCGTATGGCCAGTATCACCACGGCCAGGGCTGCCAGGCTGCCCAGGCCCATCTGCCACCAGGTCCAGCGCGCGCCCGGGGTGGGGGCGCCGAACAAGGCGTGGCCGATCGCCAGCAAGATCACCACCGACACCAGGGCGCCAACCAGTTCCAGCTTGTAGCCGCGCCAGAGCATGCCCGAGACTTCGCGCGGATGCTTCAGGTATTCGACGAACAAGCGGTTGGGCCGCGTATCGTATTCCTTGATGAAAGCGGGGGTGGCCACTTCCAGGAAGCCCAGCAGTATCCAGCACACTTGCAACCAGATGCCAGTGGCTGTAGCGGCCGCCGGCAAATGCCCGAACCAGGGCGAGAGCACCGCGGGCAAAGCCACCAGCACGGCGATCTGGTTGGTGTCGATGCGCAGCCCGCCCAGCAGAATGGGCTTCAGGCCACCGGCTTTCCGGACGCGGCGCCATTGCCAGGCAGCCAGCGCCAGGCGGCTGCCGGTCAGCAGCACGTAGGCCGCGATGATGAACAGTAGAGTCGAATGTCGCATAGTATTCCGCCGTCACCGGCGCGGGCGCCGGATGTGCGGCGCAGGGTCAGGAACAGGCACCGGCCGGCAGGTTGGCGCGGACCAGGCGGCCCGCGATGGATTCGTGCATGGGAATGTCGGGCAGGGGGTCGCCCGGGCCGTACCAGCGCGCTTCGGCGATCTCGTCGGCTTGCAGGCGGATCTCGCCGCCGGCGTACTCGGCAGTGAAGGCAATCATCAGCGAATGCGGAAACGGCCACGACTGGCTGCCGAAGTATTGCAGTTTTTGGACCTGCAGGCCGACTTCTTCCTGTACCTCGCGGTGCACCGCGTCTTCGATGCTTTCGCCCGGCTCGACGAAGCCCGCCAGGGCAGTGTGGCGCGCCGTGGCGTAGGTGGCGTGGCGCGCCAGCAGAATACTGTCGCCCTTGCGTACCAGCACCATCATGGCCGGGGAAATGCGCGGATAGGCCGACATGCCGCAGGCCGGGCAACGCATGCAGAACTCGTGGCCCACCGGCTGCATGGGGGTGGCGCACACCCCGCAGTACTTGTGGGTGCGCGCCCATTCGGCAATCTGGAATGCCCGGCCGGCCAATGGGGCGCGTTCGCCCAGGTCGCCCAGCAAGGCGCGCAGCTTGCGAAACGCATAGCCCGGCGGGGCTTCGGTCGTGGCAGGCACGTGGATCGTGCGGATCTGCGGCTTGTCCAGCCAGACT
>DASPIV010000255.1:0-2555 GCA_035628955.1 Bordetella sp. | reverse complement strand
GCGGCTTCCAGGAAAACCTGCTTCAGGCCCTTGCTTTTCTCGTGCACCACTACGCGGGCCGATGTGCCCTTGACCACCTTGTAGAGCACGGGAAACGGCCATGTGGCAGCGTGCCCGGTGTCGCCAGGTACGCGCGGCCATTTGGTTTCCAGCATCAGGATACCGACACGTGCCCCATAGACGGTTTTTCCGCCGGTGGCATGGCGCGAAATCGCAGTCATACTTTTTCCTTGTATTTCACGGTTATTGGACGGCCAGGTTCACCGACTGCGACAGCTCGCGCCATCGCGCCGTGTCGCGGGCGATCATGTCCTGGAATTGCCGGGCGGTTCCACCCTTGATTTCCAGCCCTTGCGGTTCGAGCCGTGCCCGCATCGCGGGTTTCGCCAGTTCGGCGTTCACCTGCCGAGACAGCGTGTCGATGATGTCTTGCGGGGTGCCGGCCGAGGCCATCAAGCCGATCCACAGCTTGGCAATAATGTTCTTGATGCCCAGTTCGGCGAAGGTAGGCACGTCGGGCAGCGATGCCAGGCGCTTTTCCGAAGCCACGGCCAGAGGGCGTACGCGGCCCGCCTCGATCATGGGCCTGGCGGTGCTGACATACGTGAAAAGCAAGGGCACTTGTCCGCCGGCCACGTCGCCGATGGCAATACCGGCGCCCTTGTATGGAATGGCGACGAACCTGGCGCCTGTTTCGTGCTGCAGCAGCTCCAGCGCCAGGTGCGACACGCTGCCGTTGCCGGTATGTGCGAAGTCGACCGATCCCGGAGCCGCCTTGGCGGCCGCCACCAGGTCCGGCACCGACCGGTACGGCGAGTTGGTGCCGGTATACAGCACCGCCGTGCTGTCCACCAAGTGCACGATGGGCATCAGGTCGGTGGACGGATGGTAGGGCAGCGACGGATACACAAAGGGAGCCACCGATACCTGGCCGCTGCTGGCCATCAGCAAATGGTAGCCATCGGGCGGCTGGCGCACCGCCCTCGCGGTGGCGATGGTGCCGCCCGCGCCACCCAGGTTCTCGATGATCCACGACTGTCCATACGCTTTGCCGTAAGCATCGCCCAGCGGCCGTCCCACGGCGTCCAGCGCGCCGCCGGCGGCGAACGGGATGAGCACGGTGATGGGCTTTTGCGGATATGCATTCTGTGCGCCTGCGCCGCCCGCCGCCATCAGCAGCGACGCCAGCGCGGCGTGGTTGAGTACGCGCTTGATTGCCTGCAGAGCCTTCATTGCTTTACCCCTTGCTGTTGTGCCGCCAGGCCGACGTCCGCATGGCGGTGCTGCGCTGTTCACGGCGTGATGGCCATGACGGAGTACAGCCTAGCAAGCCAGCGGGCGGGGGTAACGCCGGCCGGCATGCGTTTCGGCGTCGGACCAGGGTAAATCCCAGTGCGGCGTCAAGCAGGGCTTAACTTTGGGCAAGGGACGGATGCAATCCGGCCCGGGGCCAGTATTTATCCGCGGGCCCGCGCGGCATGCGACCGCCACAGCAAGGCAGGCTCGATGGACAGGGCCGGGCCGATGGCTTCGTTCATCAACTGCCCGGCCGCATGCTGGATGACGCTTTCAGCCTGGTGGCGGATCGCCGGCGGTTCGTTGTCGCGGTATCCCAGGTAGAAGGTCCGTTCGGGCGGAGACAGGCGCTGGCCCTGCCGCGAACGCAGTGCTGACATGGGGTGGATGCAAACTTGCGGAATGACGTGCCGTACTTCCCACAGGCACAGCGGCGTGGTGATGGCAAACCCCATTCCCGAGGACACCAGGCCGAGCATAGGGCCGGCAGTATCGAACTCGAAACCGCGGGGAATATGCACGCCCAGCAGGTTCAGGTAGACGTCGATGTCGTGCCCGATCACTGACCGGGCGCTGTAGCGTATGAGCGGCAAGGCATGGCCCAGGCCATCGAGCGTCGTGCTATGGTCGATACGGGTCTCGCACGGCAGCACCAGCAGATAGCGTTCCGAAAACAGGGCATGCTTGCGCAGCGAGCCCTTGCCGATGGCCGGGCTGGTGGTGACAGTCATGTCGACCAGCCCTTTTTCCAACTGCTGCTCCAGGTCGGGCGTCAGGCCCGACGACAGCCGGATCTCGGGCAGGCCGGCGTGGTCCAGGCCGCGGAGCAGGCTGGGGGCCAGCGTGCCCGCAAATGATTCGACTGTGCCGAAGCGTACGATGCGCCGCTTCTCCGCATGAAAGGCGCGCATGGCCTCGCGCATGACCGACGCCTGGCGCAGCAGGCGTTCGGCATGATCGTAGAGTTCGGCACCCGCCATGGTGGACTGTACCGGGCGTACACCATGGACCATCAGCTCGGCGGCCAGGCTGGTCTCTAACTGCTTCAGCCGCTGTGATACGGCCGCACGCGAAATGCCCAATTGGCGGGCGGCCTGCGCCAGCGAGCCGGTCTGCACGATGAACAGCCAGGTCAGCAGCAGGTTCCAGTCGGGAATGTCGCTGAAGTCGTGATCGAAAGCAGTCGGCGGGCGGGACACGGGCATGGCGGGAACGGGCTGGACGTGGCGGCGCGCAGGCGCCGATACCGGCCGCTATGC
>DASPIV010000254.1:0-3427 GCA_035628955.1 Bordetella sp. | reverse complement strand
CTGCAGCGTTCCCGCTATGACTATGGCGGTAAACAGCAGCACGATGATGATCTCGGCGAACTTGTTGATATAGCGCATCGGTTTCCCGGGTAGACGGAACAGGCAGACAAGGCACTGCCGGCCCATGTACAAGTAGAGCGGCAGACGCGCCGGCCCGGCACGCCTGCCGGGCCGGTGCGGTGGGGGCAGTGTTACTGGGCGGCGCGGATCTCGGCCAGCAAGTCCGTCGCGCCGATATCGGCGGCGATCTTGTCCTGCAACGGCACGGCCTTCTCGCGGAAGCCGGTGGTGTCGATCTCGGTGATATTCATCCCCTTGTCCCGCAGGAAATCGAAAGCCTGCTGGTCGCGCATCGGTGCCAGCGCGCGATTGATGTCGCTGGCAATGCGGGCGCCGTCCATCACCACTTTCTTCTGCTCGTCGGAGAGCTGGTTCCATTCGGTCATCGAGCAGGCAAAGACGGCGGGCCCCAGGAAGTGGTTCGTCAGGGCGATATTCTTGCCGACCTCATACAGCTTGTTGGACACCACCACGGCCGAGCCGTGCTCGAACCCGTCCAGCACGCCTGTCTGCATGGCCGTGTAGACCTCGCCGAAAGACATGGGCGTGGCGTTGGCGCCCATCGAATTGATGGTTTCGACGTAGACGGGGCTCTGGATCGTGCGGATCTTCAAGCCTTTCAGGTCTTCCGGCTTGTTGATGGCCTTCTTGGCGGTCACGACGTTGCGCGCACCCCAGTTGGTGGTCCAGGCCAGCACCTTGAAGCCGGCCTTTTCCAGGTCGGCGGCTATCTGGTCGCCGACCTTGCCGTCGAGCGTGCGGTTCATGTGGTCGTAGCCTGTCCATAGAAAGGGCAGGTCGATCACGCCCACGCGCTTGGAAAAATTGTTGAGAATGGCCGTACCCGCCACCGCGCACGACGCGCCGGCGCCCAACTGCATGGCTTCGAACACGGCGCGCTCGTCGCCCAGCGCGCTGGATGGGTAGATGCGGGCCGACAGCGTATCAGAGTTGTCGGCCAGGTAATTCGCGAAGACCCATGCAACCATGTGGTGTTCTGAACTGAGGTTGCCTTGCGCCGAGTGGGAAATCTTGAGTTCTTTATTGGCTTGCCCGTGGGCCGCCGGGGCGGCGCTCAAGGCCGCCACGGACGCTATTGCAGCCAGTACGCCGGGGAAACGGCGCAAATATGCCTTCATGGTGAGTCCTCCTCCTGGAGTGAATCGGTCGTGGTCAAGACAGATATATCGTTTTATTAAATCGATTTACTAATACCGTAGCATGCGTGGTTTCCCGGGAACAGATCTGCGGTATCAGGTTTTACCCTTAACTCCCGTGTATAAGGAGCTTTATGGTGGGTAAACCCCATTCACAGCGTCATGAATCTGCTGTGATATGGTAAAAATACCGTTCTACTAAAACGATTTATCTCGTGCCTGCTGCAAGGAATCTGAATGGCAACCATCCAGGATGTCGCCCGCTTGGCCAATGTGTCGGTCAGCTCGGTGTCCAATGTATTGAATGGGCGCAACGAACGGATGCGCGAGGCAACCTATGCCCGCATCCAGCAGGCCATCGACAAGCTGGGATACCGCCCCAGCCAGATCGCACGGCAATTGAAGACCGGGCATATCCCCATTCTGGGCATGCTGGTGCCCACCACACTGAATCCGTCGTTCGGCCAATTGGCCGTGGCCGTCGAGGAAGTGGCGCGGCGCAAGTACGACTACCGGGTACTGGTGTGCAACACCTACCGCGACAAGGATGTGGAAGCCACGGTGCTCGACGAGCTTATCGGCCTGGGCATCCGGGCGGTCATTGTCATTTCGTCGCTGAACGACGAGCGGCATATCGAGGCTGCGATCGACAAGGGGATGGCCGTCGTCAGCTATGACCTGGGCATCGACCCGGCCCGGCCGGCCAAGCATGACCACGTCTTGCCCGACAACCGCCTGGCCGGCCAACTGGCAGCCAGCCATCTCATTGCCCACGGCCACCGGCATCTTGCATTCGTCAAGCCCAAGGGCGCCACGATCAGCCGTCGCGAGAAGATCGAAGGCTTCATGGCGGCCGTGCAGCAGTCCGGCCAGCCGTGTTCGACGCAAATCGTCGACATAGACGACGGCACGCGCTTTGGCGACAACGAACTGGGCCAGCTGGGCTTCCGGGCCGCACAGCAGATCGCCGCGCTCGAGCAGCGCCCCACCGGCGTGGTGGCCGTGAACGACATGATCGCGATCGGCCTGATGGCGGGCCTGCGCCATTGCGGCCTGTCGGTACCCGAACAGGTGTCGGTGATCGGTATGGATAACGTCGCGATGTCCGAGTTCGCATGGCCGCCCCTGACCACGGTGGCCACGCCCGTGCCGGATGTGGCCGAAACCATGGTGGAACAGGCTATCGCCCACATACGCCAGCCCGATCTGCCGCCCCGCGAGTTCAGTTTCCCCCCGCGCCTGGTCGAACGGCAGTCTGTTGCCGCGCCCGCGGGGCAAGCCTCGTCGGCCCATGCGGCGCGCAAGCAATCATGACCCGGATTTTCCTGACGCATAACCGCGCCGCGCTGCAGCACTACTACGGCGAGCAGGCCTACCAGCTGCTGGCGTCGATGGGGCAGGTTGCTTTCCACGACAGCGACAAAGAGCCCACGCGCGAAGATATCGTCCGCCAGGCCGGCGATTGCGACATTCTGGTCAGCTTCCGCATCCCTCCCATCGATGCGCAGCTCATGGCTGCGCTGCCCCGCCTGGCCGCCGTGTGCCGGGTTGCGGTGGACATACGCAATATCGACCTCGATTACGCAAGCCGCCACGGCATTCTGGTGACCCGCGCCACGCCAGGCTTCGGGCCGTCGGTTGCCGAATGGGCGATAGGCACGATGATCATGCTGGGCCGGCACATCGGCACGGCTGCCTACGCCTACCGCCATGGCCGGCAGCCGGTGCCGCTGATGGGTACGCAACTGCGGGGCGCGACGCTGGGCATCATAGGCTACGGCACTATTGGGCGGTACCTGGCCGGGCTGGGGCGCGCGTTCGGCATGCAGTTGCTCATCAGCGACCCCTATGTCCAGGCAGAAAACGCGCCGGGCCTCGTACAGGTATCGCTGGACGAGTTGCTTGCGCAATCGGATTTCGTCGTGTGCCTGGCCCCCGCCACCGCCGAGACGGCCCACCTGATGAATTTGCCCATGTTCCGGAAAATGAAGCGGACGGCTTATTTCATCAATGCCTCGCGTGCGGAACTGGTCAACGAAGACGATTTGCTGCAAGCGCTGGATACCGGCCTGATCGCCGGCTGCGGGCTCGATGTCGGCTCGGCCAAGGACCAGATGCCGCAGGCACGGCTGGCGGCCCATCCCAAGGTCGTTGCCACGCCGCATGTCGGTGGCCTGACGCCGCAGGCCTCGGAACACCAGGCGATGGAT
>DASPIV010000253.1:0-5641 GCA_035628955.1 Bordetella sp. | reverse complement strand
AGCCGCGCTGTGCCAGCAGTTCGGCGTGGCTCGCAGCGTGGTGCGCCAGGCATTGGCGGCGCTGGTGGCCGAAGGGCTCATCCGGCGCGATCCGGGCCGCGCGCCCACGGTGGCGCCGGCCCTGGAACATCACCGCATGGTGCAGCGTTCGACCGGGCTGTTCGAGCAATTCGCCCACACGGGTACTGCGCTGCTGACGCGCGTGCTGCGCTGCGAACCGGCTGCGCCGCCCCCCGACGTGGCTGCCTTTTTCGGGTCCGACGACACCTTGCTGCTCGAGCGCCTGCGCCGCGTCGACGATGAGCCGCTGGCTTTCGTGCGTACCTGGCTGCCGCGCGACAGGCTGCCCGGGCTGTCGGCGAGCCATTTGCAGGACACCTCGCTGCATCGCACCCTGGTGCAGCGCTTCGGCCTGCACCCAGGCCGGGGCCGCAATCGCATACGCGCCGTGGGAGCCGACGCCACGCTGGCCAGCGAACTGCAGGTGCCGGCCGGCAGCCCTCTGCTGATGCTGGAAGGGCAGGGCCTCGACCAGCACGGCCAGCCTCTGGAATGGTTTACCACCTGGCATCGTGCCGAAAAACTGGTGTTCGATGTGGATGTCAGTCCGGCGGGCGAGCACATCCAGGCGGCCCTGCCGGGCGCGGTGGCCGCCATCGCGGCCAGCCCCGATCCGGAATGCGCTGCGCCGCCATCCCAGCAATCGCTGGCATCGGTCGAGGCCGCGCTGAATGCCGCGCTCGATACCGTGCGCCGCCTGCGGCGCGGCGAACCCTAGCGGTTGCCGGGGTAGGCGCGCCTGGCGCGGGTGCTATGCTTGGCGGCCACGTTGTCCACGCCCGCGCCACCATGACTGCACGCATCGCCAGCCTGCATATTTATCCCATCAAATCCTGCGCCGCCATCGATCTGGCCGAGTCGCCCATCGACCGGGCCGGCCTGGCCGGCGACCGGCGCTGGATGATCCTGACGGCGCAAGGCCAGTTCATGACTCAGCGCCAATGGCCCGCCATGGCGCTGATACGCCCGGCCATGACGGACCGGCACCTGGAACTGCAGGCGCCTGGAATGCCGGTGTTGCGGGTGGCGCTCGACGGATCGCAGCTGGCCGCCACGGCGCGCACGGTCACAGTCTGGAAAGACACGGTGCCGGCACGCGACGAAAGCGCCCAGGCAGCCGCCTGGATCAGCCAGGTGTTGGGCCAGGACTGCGTGCTGGTCAAGCTGGATGCGCAGGCGCGGCGTCCCGCCCGGCCCGAATGGGTCGAGCGCTGGCGCCAGGGGCATCCCGATCTAGCCCAGGCCTTCCAGGGCGACCATGTCTTTGGTTTCGCAGACGGATTCCCGCTGCTGATCGCCAACCAGGCTTCGCTGGACGAGCTCAATGGCCGGCTGACCGCACAAGGCCAGGCGGCCGTGCCCATGAACCGCTTTCGACCGAATATCGTCGTCCAGGGCGAATGGGATGCGTACGACGAAGACCACACCTCCCTGGTTTCGGTGGGCCCGGTGCGCATGGCGCTGGTCAAGCCCTGCACGCGCTGCCCCATGCCCAATATCGACCAGCTTACCGCCCAGCGCCACGATGAGCCGGGACGCACGCTGGCCACTTATCGGCAGTTCGAGATCGGGGTGGTGTTCGGCCAGAATGCCATTGTCGATGCTCCGGCCGGCGCCCGCCTGCGCGTGGGCGACACCGCCGAAATCGAGCTCGACTTCTGATGCTCCGCCAAGCCGGGTTCAGGCCGACAGCTTCAGGCCGATCAGGCCCGCGGCGATCAGCAGCACGCTGATCACGCGCATCGCACTCAGTGCTTCGCCAAACAGCACGATGCCCGCCACGAAAGCGCCCAGGGCTCCGATACCCACCCATACTGCGTAGGCAGTACCCAGCGGCAGGGTTTTCATGGCGATCGAAAGCAGCCAGAAACTGATCAGCATGCCAACCAGCGTGACGACAGAAGGAACCAGGCGCGTAAAACCGTGGGTGTATTTCAGGCCGATGGCCCACACCACTTCGAACAGCCCCGCCAGTACAAGAATGACCCAGGTCATGGAATGCCCCTTTCAAGAAGGGCCGGCTGGTTTGCCGGCAATGGGGGCCGTCCCCGGGGTAGGAAAGCGGCCGGCAGCTGGGCCGGCGGCCGCCCCGGGCCGTCCCGGAGCAGTAAAAATTATAGAATATCAGATTGACCGCCGGGTACGGCCGGATGCCAGTCCGGGCCTCGCGCCGGCGCCGCGCAGCGCTTTCTATAGATCGTACCCATGAGCTTTCAGGTCACCGTACAACCCAGCCAGCATCAATTCCCGGTCGAACCCGGCCAGACCGTGCTCGACGCCGCACTGGCCGCCGGCATCGTGCTGCCGTATAGCTGCCGCAACGGGGCGTGCTCCACCTGCAAGGGCAAGGTCGTGTCCGGCCAGGTCGATGCCGGCGATACGCCCGCCCAAATCCTCTCGCCGGAAGAACTGGCGCAAGGCTATACGCTGTTCTGCCAGGCACATCCGCAATCTGACCTGGTGGTCGAAGCCACCGAAGTCCGGCTGGCCAGCGATATCCAGATCCGCAAGCTGCCCGCCCGCGTGCAAGCCTTGGACCTGGCCGCGCCCGATGTCACCGTGCTGCGCCTGCAGCTGCCGGCCGCCGATCCGTTTCGGTACTATGCGGGGCAGTACATCGAGGTCATCCTGAAAGATGGCAAGCGCCGCAGTTACTCCATGGCCTGCCCGCCGCATGCCGGCAGCCCGCTCGAACTGCATATCCGGCACATGCCCGGCGGCGTGTTCACCGACCATGTATTCGGCGCGGGCGATACCCAGATGAAAGTGCGCGAGATCTTGCGCCTCGAAGGGCCATTCGGGTCGTTCTTCCTGCGCGAAGACAGCGACAAACCCATCGTGCTGCTGGCCAGCGGCACCGGTTTCGCGCCGGTCAAGGCCATTGTCGAGCACATGGCGCACCAGGGCATCCGCCGACCCGTGGCGCTGTACTGGGGGGGGCGCCGTCCGCGCGACCTGTACATGCACGAACTGGCGCAATCATGGGCCCGGACGCTGCCCGACTTCCGCTATGTACCGGTGGTTTCCGACAGCCTGCCCGAAGACGGCTGGGCCGGCCGTACCGGCTATGTACATGAAGCCGTGCTGCAAGACCTGCCGGATCTGTCCGGCCATCAGGTGTATGCCTGCGGCGCCCCGCCCATGGTCGATGCGGCCCGCCGTGAGTTCACGGTGCAATGCGGGCTGCCGGCCGACCAGTTCTACGCCGATGCATTCACCTCCGAGGCCGACCTGGCCCGCACGGGCACCTGAGGCGAGCCATGGCGCACAGGCGGGAAACGTCCGGGTGCAAATCGATACTGCACCCTTCTTTTATGTTATAGGCGAGGCGGGCCCGGCGCAGTAAACTGCCGCACCGACACCTCGATCGGAACGAGCCGCGACAGCAGGGGGGCCAACCCGCTGCGGCCGGCGGCGCAAGGAGCAAGGCGCGCATGAAAGTAGCGGTATTGGGTAGCGGCATCATCGGCATTTCCAGCGCCTGGTGGCTGCGCCAGGCAGGCCACGACGTCGTGGTCATCGATCGCCGCCCCGGTCCGGCCCAGGAAACCAGCCTGGCCAACGGCGGCCAGATTTCCGTTTCGTATGCCGAGCCCTGGGCCAATCCGCAGGCTCCCCTGAAACTGTTGAAATGGATGTTCCAGGACGACGCCCCGCTGTTGTTCCGCCCGCAGCTCGACTGGCGCCAATGGATGTGGGGCCTGGCATTCCTGCGCGAATGCCTGCCGGGCAGGCTGGCGCCCAATATCCGCGCCATGGTCCGGCTTGCCGAATACAGCCGAACCACCTTGCGGGGCATGCGCGCCGAGTTGGGCATTCCCTACGACCACCTCGAGCGCGGCATTCTCAATTTCTACCGCGATTCCCACGAATTCGAGACCTCGCAGAAGGCCGCTGGCCTGATGCGCGATTTCGGTGTAGAACGCCGGGTCGTCACCACCGATGAGGTCGTGGCCATCGAACCCGCGCTGGCTCCGCACCGCGCCACCATCGTCGGCGGCGACTACACCCCCGAAGACGAAAGCGGAGACGTCCACTTGTTCGCGGCCGGCCTGGCGCGGCAATGCGAGGCCGCTGGCGTCGAGTTCCGCTACGAAACCAGCGCTACGCGCCTGGTCAGCCATGGCGGCCGGGTGCAGGCGCTGGAAACCATCCAGCCCGACGGGCGCTATGCCAGCGTCGTGGCCGATGCCTACGTGGTGGCCCTGGGCAGCTTCAGCGCGCGGCTGGTCAGGCCGCTGGGCGTGCCTTGCAACGTGTACCCCGCCAAGGGCTACTCGGCCACTTACACTGTGCTCGACCCTGCCCACGCGCCCTCGGTCAGCCTGACCGACAGCAGCCACAAGGTGGTGTTCTCGCGCCTGGGCAATCGCTTGCGCATGGCGGGCACCGCTGAACTGTCCGGTTATTCGCGGGCTCTCAATACCGGCCGCTGCGAGGCGCTGACGCGCCTGGCGCGCGAACTGTTTCCCGACGCCCTGGATTTCGAGGACGTCAGCTATTGGTCGGGGTTACGCCCGTCCACTCCGTCGAACGTGCCTCTTGTCGGCCGCACCCGCATCCCCAACCTGTACTTGAATACAGGCCATGGCACGCTGGGCTGGACGATGGGAGTCGGTTCGGGCCGGGCCCTGGCCGATCTGCTCAGCGGACGCAAGCCGGAGCCCGAATTTCCTTTTCTTGGTCTGTGAACCTATGAAGACACTGCAATTGGCGGGCCTGGCTCGCTCTCTGGTCGCCAGCCGGCGTACCTGGGTTTTCGGAGCGGCCATGTTGGCCGCGGGCGCGGCGCATGGCGCTGGCGTTGAAATTCAGGTCTGGCACACGCTTAGCGGCCCCAACAAGGCCGAATTCGAAAAGCTCACCAAAAAGTACAACAAAGAGCAGGACGAGGTTGTCGTCAAGCTGCGCGACTTCTCCAGTCCGCAAGAACTGAAGCAAGAGGCCGCCGACGTCCTCAAAAAGAAAAAAGAGGGTCCCAACCTGGTCCAGTTGGCAGATAATCGCTCGCCCGAAGTCGTGTCCGAGCACAAGGCCATCCTGCCCTTGTATCAACTGCTGGCCAAGTACCCCATCAAAGACCTGAACTGGTTCCTGCCCGCCACATCCAGTTTCACGCGCGACAGCAAGGGGCGCCTGCTGGCGTTCCCCTGGATGGCTGAAGTGCCCATCATGTTCTACAACCTGGCCTACTACAAAAAGGCCGGCCTTGATCCCAACAAGCCGCCACGTACCTGGGCCGACCTGCAGGTCGACCTGCTGAAACTGCGCGACGTCGCCAACATCGAATGCCCGTATGCGTCCAGCGACCAAGTGCAGGTGCATCTGGAAAACCTGGCGCCGATCAACAAGCAGTTGTTCACCAGCAACGATAACGGCCTGAGCCCCAGCAAGGCGGCGCCCGCGATGAAGTTCGATACGCTGTACATGCGACATATCTCGCTGATGGTTAGCTGGAAGCGTTCGCTGTTGTTCATGGCGCATTCCGACAGCAACCAAAGCGACAAGCTGTTCGCCAAGGGCGATTGCGCCGTGCTGACCTCGGGTTCCGGTGCGGCCGGCACGTTCATGAATACACGGT
>DASPIV010000252.1:0-4884 GCA_035628955.1 Bordetella sp. | reverse complement strand
TTCTTGGCGTGGTTCTCTAAAAAGAAAAAAGCGCGCAAGGCCGGTTATTTCAGTCGCCCTGCGCGGCTGAAATAACCATTCGCGTGGTGTCAGGCGTACGCGTCCGCATCTTTTAGCGCCATGCCGCGTTGGTCTTTTTCTGACACGATCACATCTGGTGTCGCCGGCCATTCAATGCCGATATCTGGGTCGTTCCAGCGTATGCAGCGCTCGTGCGCGGGGGCGTAGTAGTCGGTGGCCTTGTATAGGGTCTCGGCAACTTCCGACAGCACCATGAAGCCGTGGGCGAAGCCCGCGGGTATCCATAGTTGGTGTTTGTTCTCGGCCGACAGCAAGGCGCCGGCCCAGTGTCCGTATGTGGGCGACGAGCGGCGCAGATCGACCGCCACGTCGAAGATTTGCCCCACGATCGCGCGCACCAGCTTGGCTTGCGGCTGCTCGACCTGATAGTGCAGTCCGCGCACGACATCACGCGCTGAACGGGAGTGATTGTCCTGCACGAAGACCGGTGCGCATCCCAGTGCGGCCTGCAGGCGCGCGGCGTTGTAGCTCTCAAAAAAAAAGCCGCGTGCGTCGCTGAAGACTTCAGGTTCGATCAGCACGACTTCGGGAATGGCCAGGGGGGTGGCTTTCATGGCGTCTCCGGAAAGGGGCGTGGCGCGCAGCGGGCCAGGCATTCGATGGTGCGGTCCAGGTGTACCGTCCAGTCGGGCAGGGCCAGGCCCAGCGCGGCGGACAGCCGTTGCGTGTCCAGCCGCGAGTTGTGGGGCCGGGGGGCAGGCAGGGGATAGTCTTGGGTGGCAATGGCGTGGATGTGCTCGGGCCGCAGGCGCAGCGCCATGCCTTGCTGATGGGCCTGCCGCACGGTTCGGCACGCCAGCTCATGCCAGGTGGCGCTGCCGGCCGCGCTCAGGTGGTAAAGGCCGTCGGGCAAGGCCTGCCGGCGGTGCGCGGCCAGTGCCAGGGCGGTGACGTCGGCCACCAATTCAGCCGAGGTCGGCGCCCCGACCTGGTCGGCCACCACGCGCAATTCGTCGCGTTGCCGCGCCAAGTGCAATACCGTCTTGACGAAATTCCCGCCGTGCACGGCGTAGATCCAGCTGGTGCGCAAGATCAGGGCGCGGCAGCCGCTGGCCTGGATGGCCTGTTCGCCGGCTAGTTTCGAACGGCCGTATTCGTTCAAGGGGTGGGGGGCATCGGTTTCCAGATAGGCCGCCGGCTTGGTGCCGTCGAACACATAGTCCGTGGAGTAATGCACCAGCAGCGCGCCGCTGGTGCGCGCATAGGCGGCCAGTATCGCCACGGCTTCGGTGTTGATGCGCTGCGCCGGGGCCGGGTCGGCCTGTGCCGCGTCGACCGCGTTATAGGCGGCCGCGTTCACGATCAGGTCGGGCGCTTGTGTCAGCAGCACGGCCTGCAGGCTATCCCGGTCGGCCAGGTCGGCCTGCGGGCGGGCCGGCGCCACGATGCTGCCCAGCGGCAGCAGGGTACGGCGCAAGGCATTGCCGATCTGGCCCGTGGCGCCCAGCAGCAGGATCTTCATGGCGCGTATTGGGTTTGTAGCCAGTGGCGGTAGGCGCCCCCTGCCACGCTGGCCACCCATTGCGGATGATCCAGGTACCACATGACGGTGGCGCGCAACCCGGTGTCGAAGGCATGCGCCGGCTGCCAGCCCAGTTGTAGCCGGATCTTGCCGGCATCGATGGCATAGCGCCGGTCGTGGCCGGGCCGGTCTTGCACGAAGGTGATCAACTCGCCATGCGGGCGCCCGTCGCTGCGTGGCCGCCAGATATCCAGCAGCGCGCAAACCGCGTGGGCCACCTGCAGATTGCTGCGTTCCTGGCCGGCGCCTATGTGATAGACCTGGCCGGGCTCGCCGGCGTCCAGCACGCGGCGCACCCCGGCGCAATGGTCGTCTACGTACAGCCAGTCACGCACATGCGAGCCGTCGCCGTACAAGGGCAGCGGCTTGCCCGCCAGGGCCTGGTGGATCAGCAGCGGGATCAGTTTTTCGGGAAACTGGCGCGGCCCGTAGTTGTTGGGGCAATGCGTGGTCAGCACCGGCAAGCCGTACGTGTGGCGATAGGCGCGCACCAGGTGGTCGCCGGCCGCCTTGCTGGCCGAATACGGATTGTTGGGCCGGTACGGATCGCCTTCGGCGAAGGCCGGGGCCTGGGGGGCGAGCGAGCCGTAGACTTCGTCGGTGGACACCTGCACATAGCGAAAGCCCGCCCGTGCCGGTTCGTCCAGCGCCTGCCAATAGATGCGTACGGCTTCCAGAAGCTGGAACGTCCCGGTGACATTGGTCTGGATGAAGGCGTCGGGCCCGCGTATGGCGCGGTCCACATGCGATTCGGCCGCGAAATTCAGCACCGCGCGGGGTTGATGGGCCTGCAGCAGCCGGGCCACCAGGGCGGCATCGGCAATATCGCCGTGCACCAGTTGGTGGCGCGGATCGCCCCGCAAGCTGTCCAGGTTGCCGGCATGCCCCGCGTAGGTCAGCTTGTCCAGGTTGATGACGGGCTCGTCGGTATGGCTCAACCAACCCAGGACGAAGTTCGATCCGATGAAGCCGGCACCGCCGGTAACGAGAATGCTCATGGCCCTAGGGCTGCACCCGCGAGTGCCGGCTGGTCCAGAATACGTCGCCCGCGCCTTGCACGCCATTCAGGTGGCGGGCCAGCACGAACATCAGGTCGGACAACCGGTTCAGGTATTGGCGCACCGGGGCGTTCAGGGTTTCGTGGCGGCCCAGGGCCACCACCGATCGCTCGGCACGGCGCGCCACGGTGCGGGCCAGGTGGGCCAGGGCGGCGGCGCGGCACCCACCGGGCAGAATGAATTCTCGCAGCGGCGGCAGGGCCTCGTTGTAGTACGCCAGGCGCTGGTCCAGGAAGGCCAATTGGCGGGTGTCCAGCGCAGTATGGCCCGGGATGCAGAGTTCGGCGCCCAGGTCGAACAGATCGTTCTGGATAGTGCCCAGGTCGGTCTGCACGGCCTGCGGCAGTGTTTCGGTGCGCAGCAAGCCGATAACGCTGTTGAGCTCGTCGACCTCGCCCAGCGCATCGATGCGCGGCGCGTCTTTGCCGGTACGGCTGCCATCGCCCAGGCCAGTGGTGCCGTCATCGCCGGTGCGCGTCGCCACGACGGAAAGTCGGTTGCCCATGCGGGAATCCCTTCTGGTTGCGGGAAGAAACAAAACCCTAGTGTAGTGCCAGCATCGGCCGGCGCGAACGCGTTATCCTGTACTGCCATAGGCGTCGCTATCGGACAGCGGCGCTGCGTGCCCGGAAGGAGGCAATGCGATGCATCATGTGCACAAGACAGCGGCAAAAATGCTGCTGACGGCGGCTGTGGCAGCCGGGGTCGTCATGCCGGTACCGGCGCAGTCCGCCAACCAGGAAGCGGCCGCCTCGGCTACCGCCAGCGGCGAGGTGCGCCGGGTGGATGCCGCGGCGGGCAAGGTCACCATCAAGCACGGCAAGATCTCGGCACTGGATCTGCCCGCCATGACGCTGGTGTACCAGGCCGATCCGGCCTTGCTGGCCGGCATCAAGCCCGGTGACCAGGTGCGTTTTACGGCCACCCGGCAGGGCGGCCGCTATGTGGTGACCGAAATCAGTAACTAGGCCCCGCGGGCCGGTTGCCGCCCGCCAGTATTCAACAATACCGAATAGCCTATTCGGCTTTGCGCGGTGTTTCATTGCCGGGCACGCGCGCACAATCTCGCCTGTCAGTTCAAACAGAATAAACAGGAGAGAGACATGCCTAGCTGGAAACCCTGGTTGGCGGCCGGGCTGCTGTCGTTGGCGGCTACCGCCCAGGCGGCCGGTTACCCCGAACGGCCGCTGCGCATGCTGGTGGGTTTTCCCGCCGGGGGAGCGTCCGATGTGGCGGCACGGGCCGTGGCGGCCAAGATGGAAACCCTGCTGGGCCAGCCGGTGGTGGTCGAGAACAAGCCGGGCGCCGCCAGCAATATCGCCTCGGATGCGGTGGCCAAGGCCAAGCCCGACGGTTACACCATATTGTTCGGCACGATTTCCCTGTCTATCAACGGCAGCCTGTACAAGAGCCTGCCCTACGATCCAGTGCGCGACCTGACGCCCGTATCCCAGTTGTCGTCCGCACCCTTCCTGCTGGTGGTCAACCCGAAGTCGCCCATCCATTCGGTGGCCGACCTGATCGATACGGCCAAGCGCGCCGAGCAGGGCCGCGTGCCCGATTACGCCACCGCCGGCAATGGGTCGGGCTCGCACCTGTTCATGGAACTGTTCAGCGCCCGCGCGGGCATCCAGCTGTCGCACGTGCCGTATCGCGGCGCGGCGCCGGCCATGGCGGACGTGCTGGGCGGCCAGGTGCCGCTGACCTTCGACAACATCATCACCACGCTGCCATTGATCGAGGCCGGCAAGCTGCGCGCCCTGGCCGTCAGCAGCGCGCAGCGCTCGCCCGCCGCGCCCGACATTCCCACGCTGGCCGAGCTGGGCGTGAAAGACTACGACGCGACCTCGTGGTTCGGGCTGTTCGTGCCGGCCGGCACTGCGCCAGACATCGTGAGCAAGCTGGGCGCCGTGGCCGTGCAGGCGGTCAGGACTCCGGAAGTGAGCGCGACCTTGCGCAAGGTGGGCGCCGAACCGGTGGGCTCGACGCCGGCGGAGTTTGCGGTGTTCTTCAAGGAAGAGGTCGCCAAATGGGCCGAGGTGGTCCAGCGCGCCCACGTGCAGATCGATTAGGGGCGCGGCTCAGGCGTCTGGCCCCGGATGGCCGGCCCCCGGATGGCCGGCCCCCGGCTTTTTCAATTCAACTGTGGCTATCATGCGAATCTGGCATCAAAGCTTTACCGTCCTGGACGACCTGGGCGCATACCACCAGGCCCTGCAACAG
>DASPIV010000251.1:0-2564 GCA_035628955.1 Bordetella sp. | reverse complement strand
GCTGCGCGCGCTTGAGCAGGGGCAGGCCGTCCAGGTCGTTGACGCAGCGCACCGGATGCCGCCGCAGCAGGCCGGGCGCCGCCACCAGGGTCATTTCATGGCCGCACAGATACTGCGCCGACATGCCGGACACATAGCCGGCGTGCAGCTGGATTTCGGCATCGAAACGCTCGGACTCGCCGCGGCCATACAGCAAACGCGGCCGGATATTGACCCGTATACCGGGATGCTGTTCAAAGAATGTGGCCAGGCCCGGCAGCAGGCAGAACTGCGCGAACGAAGGCGATACCGCCACGTTCAAGGCCACCCGCGAGCCTGGCTGCGCCACCAGCGCGTCGGCCTCGTCGATCAGCCGCAGCGCCGCACCGATGCGCTCGAAGTACAGCGCGCCGGCGTAAGTCAGGCGCAAACCGGTGGGCAAGCGCTGGAACAGCGCTACGCCCAGGCGCCCTTCCAGGGCGCTGATGTGCTTGCTGACCGCGCTTTGAGTCAGGCTGAGTTCTTCGGCGCTGCGGCTGAAGTTCAGACTGCGGGCCGCTGCCAGGAAAATGCGCAGCGAGGTGACGGAATTGCGGGAACCTTTCATTAGGGGCGGCGGGCGTCCGAAAAACAGGACATTATCCGCCCTGGCGCGACATGGAAAAAGATTGCGTACCCTTCCTCCCATCCGGATAATACGACAAATTCTTATTTCCAATTCTCTGCACTCCAACCTAATGCCAGCCCACGCCCTGCCCGCCTTGCGTCCCCTCTTTCCTCCCGCGCGCCTTACCCGGTTGTCGCTGGCCCTGCATGCCGCCCTGGCGGCCGGGGTGCTGGCCGGCCCGCCAGCGCTGTCGCAAACCGTGCAGGGTGGCGTCACCACTCTGGAAGCCACCACGGTGACGGGCGAAGCCAGCGTCTCGAACCCCACGCCCATCGAATATGCCGGCGGCCAAGTCGCGCGCGGCGGCCAGTTGGGAGTCCTGGGCAACATCGACAACATGGATGCGCCCTTCGTGGTGACCAGCTTCACCTCCAAGCTGATCGAAGACCAGCAGGCCCGTACCCTGGGCGATGTGGTAAAGAACGACGCCTCAGTGGTGGTGGGCAACGGCTTTGGCAATTCGGCCGAAACGTTCTCCATCCGCGGCTTTGCGATGAACAATGACGACCTGTCGTTCAACGGGCTGTATGGCATCCTGCCGCGCCAGGTACTGCCCACGCAAATGGTCGAGCGCGTCGAAATACTGAAAGGCGCCAATGCTTTCCTGAACGGCGCGGCGCCGGGGGGCTCAGGCCTGGGCGGCTCGATCAATATCCAGCCCAAGCGCGCAGGGGCCGATCCGCTTACGCGCGCCAGTGTGGACTACACCAGTGATTCACAAGTCGGCGGCAGCGTCGACATTGGCCGCCGCTGGGGCGACGCGCAACAATTCGGCATTCGTGTCAATGCGGCCCACCGCGACGGCGACACCCGTGTCGATGACGCCGGCCAACGCATGACCATGGGCAGCGTCGGCCTGGATTACCTGGGCGAGCAGTTGCGCGTATCGCTGGACGCTGGCTACCAGAAATTCCGTTATTCGCAGCCGCGCCCCACCATCAGGCTAAGCGGTACCGAGGTACCTTCGCCCCCTTCGAACAGCATCAACTACGGGCAACCCTGGACGTATAGCGAACTCGAGAGTACGTACGGCGTACTGCGAGCGGAATACGATTTTTCCAGTAGCTGGATGGGATACGCGGCTATCGGCGCCAGCCATGACGATGAGTCGGGCGACTATGGACAGCCCATTGTCAATGGCGAAGGCATTGGAACCGTGAATCGATTGACGGTGCCGTTCGAACGAGATGCTGTCAGCGGAGAAGTCGGTATCCGCGGAAAATTCCATACGGGCCCGGTCGGGCATACAGTCAATGTCGGCGTTTCGGCGCTTCGGACCGATACGCGCCAAGCCTTCGAGTTCGTGACAGGCGGGCCGGTGGACATTTCCAATCCAGTCGCAATTCCACGCCCGACTGGCGGGTCGCCCGTCGGCGACATGGACGATCCCAGCATTACCGATCGCACGCGCCTGCATAGTGTCGCCTTATCCGATCAATTGTCGTTTCTGGATGGCAAAGTGCTGTTTACGGCAGGGGTACGCCATCAGAACCTCAAAAACAAAACCTACGCACCCACTGGCGAGCAAACCGGTGACTATGACGACTCGGTATGGACACCTGCATATGGTCTGGTGATACGCCCGTGGGAACCCGTGGCGTTCTACGTCAACCATATCGAAGGCCTTACAAAAGGCGATTCGGCGCCGGCCGATGCGGCAAACCCGACCGCGTCTTTGGCCCCCTACCGTACCAAACAAACCGAAGCAGGCGTAAAGCTGGATTTTGGCAACATCGGCGGCAATATCGGCGTCTTTCAAATCGAGAAACCCCAGGCATACATGAACTCCGACATGGTGTTCGGACTGGCGGGTGCGCAGCGCAACCGCGGGCTCGAGCTGAATGTCTATGGCGAGCCGACGCGCGGCGTGCGGCTATTGGGGGGCATTACATTTATGGATCCTGAGTTGCGCGGGACC
>DASPIV010000250.1:0-2329 GCA_035628955.1 Bordetella sp. | reverse complement strand
CTTACCGGGCCTTTGCCCAGCAATCGGCCGACCTGGCCGAAGTGGATATCAAGCGTATCAAGCTGCAGGCCGAGTATGCGCATTCCGAACGCATACTGGCCGAGCGCAGCAATCAATTGGCCACGCTGCAAGCCGACCAGTCGCTGCGCCGCCAGCAAGAGCAGCAGGTGGCTGCTCGCCAGGAACAGGCACGCCAACAAGCGGCTGCACTGTCGCAACAGCAACAGCAGCTGCGCAAAGAGCTGAGTTCGATGCAGCGCCAGATCGATGCCCTGGAAGCCCAGCAGGCCGACCTGGTGCAGGCGCGCGAAAATGCCGCGCCGGCAAGCAGGCAACGCCGCAAATAAAATCCCGCAAAAACAAACGGGCCCGCCAGGGCCCGTTTGTTTTGGTGCGGCTGCCGCGCCGCTGGCCAGTTTATTGCAGGCGATCGTCGTCCAGGATGTCGGGCAAGGTCATGACATCGATGCCGTCTTCATTCAGCGCCAGGCGTTCTTCTGTGGTGGCCGTGCCGCGGATCGGGCGTTCGTCGGCATCGCCGGCGTGGATGCGGCGAGCTTCTTCGGCGAAGCGCGGCCCCACGTTTTCGGTGTTGCGGACCATATCGCGTATTTGGCGCAGCACGGCGGCCTGCAGGCGCGCCACATCGGCCGGGCCGGCCTGCGACTTGGCCTGCGCGCCGGCTGCCGGTGCCGCAGGGGGCGCATGCAGGTGCCCCACGTTCAGGTGCGGCGCCGACAGGCGCTTGGTGACCTGGGCCGACGCACAGACCGGACACGTGACCAGTCCACGCGCCTGTTGCGCGTCGTAGTCGCCGTGCGAACCGAACCAGCCTTCGAAAAGATGGCCCTGGTCGCACTGCAGGTCGAATACTTTGAGCGCCATGCCTGGTCCGGAACCGGATCAGCTGTTCACGCGGCTGCGGTATTCGTTGGTGCGCGTGTCGATTTCGATCTTGTCGCCAATGGCGCAGAACAACGGCACGTTGAGCTCGTAGCCGGTGTTGATCTTGGCGGGCTTGAGCACCTTGCCCGAGGTATCGCCGCGCACGGCGGGCTCGGTGTAAGTGATTTCACGAACCAGGATGGTGGGCAGCTCAACCGAAATGGCGCGGCCGTCGTAGAAGACAACTTCCACGGGCATGGCTTCTTCCAGGTAGTTCAGCGCATCGCCCATGCTTTCGGCTTCGATTTCGTACTGGTTGTACTCTTCGTCCATGAAGACATACATGGGATCGCCAAAGTACGAATAGGTGCATTCCTTGCGGTCGAGCACCACGACGTCGAATTTTTCGTCGGCCTTGTAGACCGATTCGCTGCCCGAACCGGTGAGCAGGTTCTTGAACTTCAGCTTGACGACGGCGGCGTTGCGGCCGGACTTGTTGTATTCGGCCTTCTGGACCACGAGGGGATCCTTGCCGACCATGATCACGTTGCCGACTCGCAATTCCTGAGCGGTTTTCATCGATTAAAAACTCCGGGTGATATAGCGCGCTCGCCGTGCTTGCGCGCAGGTACCGGCTGGCGGCCCGCGTGCCCCGGGAGGCTGTCAGGTCGAGGCTTGGCCCGACGCGACATGCGCGGCCAAAAGAACTCGGAAAACTCTCTATTCTAGCGTTTCCTGGACAGTTCTGCGCAAAAATCAGCCAGGGTGTCCCCTAAATCGGGGCGGGATGCCTGGCTGGCGTCCCAGGCCCGCGCCGCCGCCTGCCAGTCCACCCAGGCGGAGGGCGCCAGTGCGGCCGGCAAGGCCGCGGCGGTTGCGGCCGCGGCGTCCGATGGGGCATTCCAGGCGCGGATCAAGGCCTGGGCCTGCGGCGGGCACGGATAGCGGGCCAGCCAGGCCTCGAGTTTGTCCAGGTGGACGTCATCGTGTTGCGGGTAGATCTGCCATACCAGCGGTCGGGCCGCCCAGGCCGCCCGTACGAACGAGTCTTCGCCACGCACGAAATTCAGGTCGGCGCACCACAGCAGGCGGTCGAAATCGGGCTGCGCCACGAACGGCACCCTGGCGATGCGCAATTGGCCGCCGGCGGCGTCTTCCAGGCCGGGCGCGATGCCCGCCGGTACCAGCAGCAAGGTGGGCCGCGCGTCGTGGGCCAATGTCCGCGCCAGGGCTGCGGTGGGCGCATGCGGGTAGCAGAACAAGGTCGCCAGGCGAGCACTGGCCCGCCAGTGAGCCAGCGCATTGTCGGCCAGGCCCAGGCCGCGCAAGAAGCCTTCCTGCCGGCTGCGCGAGGCCTGGAACGCATCGCGTTCAGCGCTCAGGCCGGGTTCGCGCAGCAGGCCCCCGGTGGCGGACGTGAATCCGGGAAAGAAAAAGTGCTTGA
>DASPIV010000249.1:0-2198 GCA_035628955.1 Bordetella sp. | reverse complement strand
GCTGCAAGCCACGCTGGATACCTATAACCAGGCTTGCACGCCAGGCAAGTTCGACGCGCTGCGCACCGATGGGCTGGCTACACAGGGCGGCTATGCGCCCCGCAAGTCGAACTGGGCCCGGCCCATCGATCGCGCGCCGTTCCTGGCGTATCCCATTATTTGCGGCAATTGCTTCACGTTCGGCGGCCTGAAAGTCAACACGCGCAGCCAGGTGCTCAACACCGACGGCGACGCGATTCCAGGCCTTTATGCGGCGGGCGAGACCGTGGGCTTGTACTACGGCACCTATACCGGCGCCACCTCGGTATTGCGTGGCGCGGTGTTCGGCCGGCTGGCCGGCGCCGAGGCGGCGGCACGCCGCCGGCAGTAACCGCGCGGGGCCGGCACAGGCCGACGGCAGTCTGCGGCTGGCGGCTGGCAACCAGGCGGTTTGTACAACACAATAGAACAGGAGACAACCATGCAACGAAGCACGCTGAAACGCCTGCTGGCAACCGCGGCCATTGCCGCCGTGCCGCTGGCGGGACAGGCCGCCGACACCACGGGCGTGACGGCCGACACCATTCGCATCGGCATGTTCGGCCCCTTGACCGGGCCCACCGCGGTGGGCTCGCTGCCGCTGTTGGGCGCCACCGCTATTTATCGCCAGGTCAACGAGGCGGGCGGGATCAATGGCCGCAAGCTGCAGGTGCTGGTCGAGGATGATGCCTGCGATCCCAACAAGACCATAGCCGCCACCAAGAAGCTGATGTCGCAGGACCAGGTGTTCATGATCCATGGCGGCTGGTGCAGCGGCACGGTCATGGCGATCAAGCCCGAACTGGCCCGCCATCCGGAATTCCCGTACATGGTGCTGGGCGCCGCCAGCACCGCGATATCGGCGCCGGTCCAGGCCAACATCTTCCATCCGGTGGCCACTACGGCCACGGTGGCGCGCTCGATGGTGGACTTCGCGCTGAGCAAGCCCGGCGCCAAGCGCATTGCCATCATCAGCCATTCGGACGAATGGGGAAAATCGCACATCGAGCCGGCGCTGGCCGAACTCAAGGCGCGCGGCATCGAGCCCGTGGAAACCGCCTATCTCGAGCGTGGCAGCACCGACGCTACCTCGCAGTTGTTGCGCGTGCGCGCTGCCAAGCCCGATGCGGTGCTGGCCATCTTGTATCCGCCCGAGCTGACCATCTACCTGCGCGATGCGAACAAGTACGGCATCAAGGCGCCGGTGATCGCCACGCAGGGGGTGTCGCTGGAAGACATGGTCAAGCGGGTGGGCAACCCGGCCGCCACGCGCGAACTATATGTGTTCTACCCATTGTCCAAGACGCTGGACGACCCGGCGTTCCGGAAGTGGAAAGACATCTACACCACGGCGCATCCCAAAGACCCGGTCGAGACGCTGAGTTTCATGGGCATGACGGGCGCGCTGGCCATTGTGGAAGCCCTCAAGCGCGCCGGCCCCGACCTGACCCGCGAGAAATTCATGGCCGAACTGGGCGGGCTGCGCGACTTCGATCCCGGCATCCAATCCGGGCCGCTGACTTTCACGCCACAGGACCACGCCGGCATCAAGCAGGGCAAGATGATCTACATGAAAGACGGCAAGCCGACCATTGTGTCGGCCTATCCGGCCGGCTGACAGCAGGGAAGGGCGACTGTCATGCTTGCTCAACTGATCGTCAGCGGCATCGCGGTGGGGTGCGTCTATGCCTTGATCGCGCTGGGGATGGCTATTCTGTTCCGCTCCACCACCGTGGTGAATTTCTGCCATGGCGAGTTCTTCATGCTGGGGGCGTTTGCCGTACTGGTCCCGCTACAGACGCTGGGGTGGTCTTATGGATGGTGCATTGTTTTTTCTCTGAGCCTGATGTTCGTGGTGGGCATGGCGGTGGAACGCGGGCTGATGCGGCCGCTGCAGCAGGCGCCGCACATCAGCCTGGCGATGATGACCGTGGCCTTGTCGTATTTGTTCAAGGGCGTCTCGCGCTTTTTCTACGGACGTGAAGTCGTGGCCCTGCCGCCGCTGATGGCGGGCGACCCGGTATTCTTCGGCGAAGTGGTGCTGCTGCCGCAGGACATATTGATCATGGGGCTGGTGCTGCTGGTGGTGGTGGGCTTCTTCGTGTTCTTCCAGAAGACCGAGATCGGCAAGGTGATCGAAGCCGCGTCGCAAACCCCCCGCGGCGCTTTCCTGTCTGGCA
>DASPIV010000248.1:0-8473 GCA_035628955.1 Bordetella sp. | reverse complement strand
TTTGGCTATATCGATCCGTTCACTGCTCGAACCGGTATTTCTGTGGTACGCGAGGACACTACGGGCACTCCACTGGGAAAGTTGCGCGCAATGGTGGAATCCGGGCGCATAGACGCTGTCCTGCACGAAATGGGGGGTCCCGCTCTGGCACAGGCTCTTGCCCTGAACCTGCTTGCCCCTCTGGATTGGGATGAAATCGCGCCCGAACCCATGTTCCCAGAGGCACGCCATACGCATGGCATGGGCTACCAGTACTTCTCGGTTGCCTTGTGCCACCGCGCGAACGCATCACCCATGGAAAGCTGGGTCGATTTCTGGAATGTAGGCAAATTTCCAGGCCGGCGCTCTTTACCCGATATCCCCTACTACTCGCTGCCTATCGCGTTACTGGCCGATGGAGTCCCGCCGGACCGGCTTTATCCGATCGACTTTGATCGAGCCTTTGCCAGCCTGGACCGCATCAAACAGCATGTATCTGTATGGTGGTCGAGCGGGGCCCAGCCATCGCAGCTGTTGTTGGACAACGAGGTCACTTATGCTGCCTCTTATTCCGGGCGCGTGGTCGGAAATCCGAAACTACGGCTGCAATTCAACCAGGGATTGCTCAATATCGGCTACTTCGTCATGCCCCGCGGGGCCTCGCCCGAACAAGCACGTGCGGCATATGGCTTGCTTCACCAACTGACCATGCCGGCCAGCCAGGCACGCGCGGCGCAGATCATCTCGTATACGGGAAACAGCCCCAATCTGGACATGCTGTTGCCGCAAGACAGGCTTGAACAGTTCCCAACGACACGAACCAATCGCGCGCTCCAGATTCTTCCCAATGACGCCTTTTGGGCCTCTCATGCAGCCGCAGTGGAAAAGCGCTGGCAATTCTTCAAGCTGGGGCTTTGATCATGAACAGTAAGCCCAGGCCATTCGCCTTTGCGCGCACCACCGTGGCGCCAGAGCTGAAGCTGATCATGCCGTTGCTCGCCTTGATGGTTCTGGCCTTCAATCTGCCATTGCTGGATACGCTGGGCCGCAGTTTCGGGTGGCCGCAAGCGACCCTTGCGCACTATGGCGAACTGTTCGGTAGTCCGCTGTATTTGAAGGTCATCGCCAACACCGTACAGATCGCCGGGGTTTCCACGCTGGCCTGCGTCGCGCTGGGATACCCCCTGGCCTATTGGATCTATAAGCTGCCACCCGGCGCACAGCTCATTGCTCTTTCTCTAGTCGTCATCCCCTTCTGGGTCAGTGTCCTGATACGCACGTATGCGTGGATCATTTTGCTGGGAAATGCCGGCATTGCCAATACCCTGCTACAGGAAAGCGGCGCCATCGATGCGCCCATTTCCTTTCTTTACAACCGGGGCGGCGTCACTATCGGCATCGTCAATGCTCTGCTGCCTTTCCTGGTGCTGCCGTTATACGCGGCAATGCGCAAGGTCGACCCCAGATTGCTGCATGCTGCGCAGTCCCTCGGCGCAACGGAATGGACGACGTTCTGGCGAATCTTTCTACCTCTTACCTTGCCCGCCCTGGCGGCGAGCGGACTGCTGGTCTTCCTGATGGCATTGGGATTCTATGTGACCCCCATGATCCTCGGAGGCGGCCGTGTACCGATGCTGGTCAATATGCTGGACCTGCTTATCAATCGCATACCGGACTGGAATCTTGCGGCGGCCATTTCCGTGGCTCTGCTAATCATGTGCCTGGCCTTGTACGCCCTGAGCCGCAGGCTGAGCCGATCCTCCGTTCACTCCTCATGAGTACCCGCATGTCCACGACAACCCTGGTACGGGAAAATTCCAAGAAAAGAGTGAATAGCCGCAGAGGCGCTGCTCAGCGGCTGATCCTGGCGCTGTACGCGGGGCTGGTCTTGCTGTTCATCTGTCTTCCGGTCGCGATTGTGATTCCCATGTCTTTTTCAGACTCCAGTACCCTGGAATTCCCACCGCCCGGCTATTCCCTGCGCTGGTACTACGCTTTCTTCCAGGACCCGCGATGGGTGGAGGCACTGCGGAATTCGATATGGGTCGCGACCGCTTCCAGCCTTATTGCGCTTATCCTTGGGTCGATCGCCGCCTATGGACTGGTACGCGGAAGTTTTCGAGGCCGTTCTTTTCTGGAACTCAACTTCGCCGCGCCCATGGTCATTCCCCATGTCATCACCGGAGTGGCGCTCTATATCTTCTTCGCCCGCATCGGAATGCTGGGAACCATGCCCGGCCTGATCGTGGCCCACTCAGTTCTTGCAGTACCTTACGTCGTGCTGGTCGTGTCTACCGGGCTGTCCACGCTCGACGTGCGCATCGAGCAGGTCGCCTACACGCTGGGCGCCACGCGTGCCACGGTGCTCTGGCGAGTAGTCGCCCCAAACCTGATCCCCAACCTGTTCGCCGCGTGGCTGTTCGCATTCATGATCAGCTTCGACGAAATTACGGTCACGGTTTTTCTTGCGGGAACCAACGACACCATACCCAAGCGCATGTTCACCCAATTGCTCGAGCGCATCGATCCCACCATCACAGCTGTGGCGACCATACTGATCGCCATATCGATACTCGTGGCCATCGCCATTGCCGGACTCATGCGGCGGGCAAATGCCAACGCGGTGCGCTCTTCCGGGGGTTGATCGGCCCCGCGCTGCCTGCCCGTGCCAGGGCCTACTTGGCGTCGTCCAGCGTGTACAAGAACGCGGCCATGTCGCGTGCATCCTGTTCGCTAATGTCCAGGTTGGGCATGGCCGAATTCGGGTCGATGGCGGTGGGGTCGCGCAGCCAGCGCACCATATTGGCCGGTGTGTTGGGCAGTATCCCGGCAATGTATTGTTGCCGGGCAATGCCCTGCAAGGGCGGGCCGACATGGCGGGTGGCGCCCACCACGCCGGGTATGGCGTGACAAGTCACGCACAGGTACTGCTGCATCGCCTTGCGTCCGGCCTGGGCATCGCCCACCCGCAGCCCGGCAGCCGGACGGGCTGGCGGCACCGGCGGTACGGATGCGCGGGCATGGCGGGCGTCCCAGGCGCGATACTCGGCCGGCGACAGCGTGGGCAAGACCTTCATGAAAGCCACCAGGTCCCAGATGTCGTCGTCGCTGATGCGGTACTGCCAGGCCGGCATGCCCGTCATCTTCACGCCATACCGAATCACCCAGTAGACCTCGGAGGCCGGCCAATGCCGCGCCGTGTCCACCAACGCTGCCGGGGCCGGCATCAGGCCTCGCGCAAAAGGCTCCGGTGCCAGGCCAGGTGCGCCGTGGCACTGCACGCAGTGCGCGCGAAACAGCTGGAATCCATTGACGGCGCGCCGCGGATCATCCAGCGGCGGCACCTCCACGTCGGCGGCCCGCACCGTTACCGAGCGCTGCAAAGCGATTTCCAGCAAGTGATTGACCGGCGGGGTATGCGGGTTGGTGGCGGTGCTGTCGTACCAGCCGCTGTATACCAGGGCCAGCGCGGCCGCCGCGCCCACGGCAGCGCTGCTTGCCAAAGTGATACCGACTATGCGCGTTCGTTTTTTCATCGGCGGATCTTTTCAGCGCAAGGTAAGCAGATAGGCGGCCACGTCGCGCGCGTCGGCCTCGCTCAGCCCGACGTTGGGCATCGCGGTATGGGGCGAGACGGCCGGCGGGTCGCGCAGCCAGCGCACCAGGTCTTCGGGGGTATTGGCCAGCACGCCGCCCAGGTAGGCCCGGTCCGCCACATGCTGCAATGATGGCCCTACCCGCGCAAACGGGCCCTTGACGCCGGGAATGGTATGGCAACTGACGCAGCCATGGTCGGCAATGCGCTGGCGGCCGCGCTCGATATCGGCCCCCGCCAGCGCGCTGGCCTGCGCGGGCGGCGCCAGCGGCTCAGGCGTATCGCTGCAGCCGGCCAGCACGGCCAGCAGGCTCAGCAAACAGGCGGACAACCCGGCGAAAGTCGAGCACGGCATGGAGATCCCTTTTTACTTGCATCAAGCAAGTTCTCTGCCCGGCTGCTCCGCCCGGGGGAAACACGATGGCCAGGCATGGCATTTGCAGCAAAAATGGCCCCGAGAGGTAAATTTTCCCGACGCCTGGGCGGCAATCCGGCCCGGCAAGGTGCGCCGACCGCTGGCATGGCACGTGCTTTGCACGGTATCGATTCCTCTGTGGCCCCGTGCCCGCCCTTCCCGGTGCTCGCGCATCGATTGACCGGCCCCGCCTCGACATGCCCGATTTCAGCGCCTACGCTTTACTTGCCGTGCCGCTTGCAACGACGTGGGCCGGCCGGCAATCGGCCCTGCATCCCAAGGCAGACCAGGCCGGCTTCAGCGCCGAAATCGGCTGGGTAATGTTCGCGGGCGGTGCGGGGATATTCCTGCTGGTCATGGTGGTGCTGCTGCTGGCCCTGTATGGCCCGCAACGCTGGCGCCGCCACTTGTCCGGCCGCGCCTGGCTGCTGGGGGCCGGCGTGGCATTTCCCGTGCTCGTGCTGTCGGCGCTGCTGATTTACAGCCTGGGGCTGGCGGCGGCCATGTTGCGCAGCGCAGACCCGGCGGCCGTGCGGATCGAGGTCATGGGCGAGATGTGGTGGTGGCGCGTGCGCTACCTGGATGAACAAGGCCAGGTGCTGTTCGAGACGGCCAACGATATCCGCATCCCGGTCGGCCAGCCGGTGGATCTGATGCTTACCTCGCGCAATGTCGTCCATAGTTTCTGGGTACCCAACCTGGCGGGCAAGCTGGACATGGTGCCCGGCCACATCAACCGCCTGCGCATCCAGGCACGCGAAGCCGGCACTTTTCGCGGGCAATGCGCGGAATTCTGTGGTGCCCAGCATGCCAACATGATGTTCGACGTGCAGGTACTGGCCGCGCCGGATTTCCAGGCCTGGCTGCAAGCCCAGCAACGGCCCGCGCCGGCACCGGGCAATGCCCAATTGCGGCAAGGCCGGCAAGTCTTCGTACAAGCCTGTGCGCAATGCCACACCGTGCGCGGCACGCAGGCTGCCGGCACGCTGGGCCCCGACCTGACCTACGTGGGCAGCCGCCTGTCGCTGGCGGCCGGCGTGTTGCCGAACAATGTCGGCTCGCTGGCGGGCTGGATCGCCGGCAGCCAGCATATCAAGCCGGGCAATGCCATGCCGTCGTTCAACCAGTTGTCCGGCGAGCAACTGCGCGCCGTCGCCCATTACATGGAAAGCCTGCAATGACGCCGGACACGACGCTGCCCAACCCGTTGCCGCGCCCCGATGGCGAGCTGGAACATCTGGAGCGAATCTGGCAGCGCCCGAAAGGCTGGCGCGCCATTACGGTGGTGAACAACAACTATATTGGCCTGCTGTACATCGGCACTGCGCTACTGTTCTTCTTGCTGGCAGGCGTGCTGGCGCTGTTGATGCGCACTCAATTGGCGGTGCCCGACAATGACCTGATCGGCCACGAGCTCTACAACCAGTTGTTCACCATGCACGGCACGGTGATGATGTTCCTGTTCGCCGTGCCGGCCGTAGAAGCCATGGCCGTGCTGCTGCTGCCCAATATGCTGGGCGCGCGCGACCTGCCGTTTCCGCGTTTGTCGTCGTATGCGTACTGGGCCTACGCCATAGGCGGCCTGGTGTTCTTCTGCAGCATCTTCGTGGGGCTGGCGCCCGACGGGGGCTGGTTCATGTACCCGCCGCTGACCAGTTCCGCGTATTCGCCCGCCGTCAATGCCGACTTGTGGCTGCTGGGCATAGGCTTCATCGAGATATCGGCCATTGCCGGCGCCATCGAGCTGGCCACCGGTATCCTGCGCACGCGCGCGCCGGGCATGTCGCTCGACAAGATGCCGATCTTTGCCTGGATCATGCTGGCATTCTCGGGCATGGTCATCATCGCGTTTCCGGCCATTATCGTGGCGACCGCGCTACTGGAACTGGAAAGAGCCTTCGGTCTGCCCTTCTTCATCGCGGAAAAAGGCGGCGACCCGCTGCTGTGGCAGCATTTGTTCTGGCTGTTCGGCCACCCCGAGGTCTACATCATCTTCCTGCCTGCGGCCGGCATGGTGTCGATGATTATTCCCGCCATGGTCGGCCGTCCACTGGTGGGCTACCGGGCAGTGGTAATGGCCATCGTGGCCACCAGCTTCCTCAGCTTCGGCCTGTGGGTGCACCATATGTTCGCCACCGGCATTCCACAACTGTCGCTAAGCTTCGCCTCGGCGGCCAGCATGGCGGTGTCTATCCCGACCGGCATCCAGATCTTCGCCTGGATCGCCACCATCGCGGCCGCGCCACGGCTGCGGCCCTTGAGGACACCCATGTTGTTCATTCTGGGCTTCTTCTTCATTTTCGTGCTGGGTGGCCTGACGGGCGTGATGGTGGCGGTAATCCCGTTCGACTGGCAGGCCCACGACACCTATTTCGTGGTGGCGCATCTGCACTATGTGCTGGTGGGCGGCATGGTGTTTCCACTGTTCGCGGCGTTCTATTACTGGATGCCTTTTGTCAGCAGCCGGGCCTTGTCCGAGCGCCTGGGGCGCTGGGCTTTCTGGCTGATGTTCATTGGGTTCAACGTCAGCTTCTTTCCCATGCACCTGACCGGGCTGGCAGGCATGCCGCGGCGGGTCTACACCTATGCCGACAGCTACGGCTGGGGCCTGCTGAACATGCTGTCCACCGTGGGGGCGTATCTGATTGCCGCGGGCGTGCTGGTGTTCTTGATCGACCTGGCGCGCAATTTCCGCCCTTCGGTGGCACGCAATGCCGGCAACGTGTGGCAGGCCGGCACGCTGGAATGGCTGCCAGCCGGCGTGGGAGGCCCGCGCAGCGTGCCCAGGATAAGCAGCCGCGAACCCCTGTGGGACCAGCCCGGCCTGGCCGTCGACGTCGAGGCCGGACGCTACTACCTGCCCGGCGCACCCACCGGCGGGCGCTCTACACTGGTCACCAGCGCTATCGACGCGCAGCCGCAATACCTGCTGCGCTTGCCCGGTCCGGGCTGGTCGCCGGTGCTGGCCGCGCTGGGCACCGCCGGCTTTTTCCTGCTGCTGACCGTGAAGCTGATGGTGCCGGCCGCGCTGTTCGGCGTACTGGCCGTGGCCATGATCCTGCGCTGGCTATGGGATGCCGATCCCGCCCCCGATCATCCGCCCGTGGACATCGGCGGCGGACTGCGGCTGCCGGTGTACTGTACCGGCAGCGGCTCGCATTCGTGGTGGGCAATGGTGATGCTGATCATGGTGTGCGCCAGCATTTTCAGCGCGCTGCTGTTCTCGTACCTGTTTCTGTGGACCACCTCGCCCGAGGCCTGGCCCGCGCCGGCGGCACTGCCGGCCCTGTCCTGGCCCGTGGTGTGCGGCGCCCTGTTGCTGGGCAGCAGTGCGCTGGCGTGGGCCGGTGGCCGGCACCTGCGGCACGGGCGCCATCGCTGGCTGCGCATCGGCCTGCCGCTCGGCAGCCTGATGATGCTTGCAGCGGTGGGCCTGGAGACCGATGCGCAATGGCGCAGCGGCTTGCGCCCGCAAGACAGCGCCTACGACGCCGCGGTCTATGCCATCGCCGGGCTGCAAGGCGTGCTTGCGACGGCGGTGAGCTTCATGAGCCTGTTCACCCTGGCGCGCTCATGGGCCGGCAAGCTGGCGGCCGACCGCCGTGCCTGTTACGACAATACCGCGCTGTTATGGCACTACACCGTGGTGCAAGGCCTGGTGGGCGTGCTGGTGGTGCATGGTTTTCCGCGGCTGGTGAGTTAGCTCATGCATACGCCTCGCATCTCGGTCTTGTTGCCCTTGCTGGCCGGCCCGCTGGTCTGGGCCTTGCATTTCGTGCTCGTTTACGCGGCCAACGGCGTGTTTTGCGCGCGCCCCGCCTGGCACGGCTTGTGGGTCGGCGCGGCGCTGTCGACATGGGCGTTGATGGCGGCCGCGTTGCTGGCCATCGTTGCCATTGCGCTGGTCTACTGGCGCCAGCGCAGGCGCTGGCCACCCGCCGATGATGCGGGATTCTTCCCCTGGCTGGCGGGCGCGCTCAGCCTCTTGTCCATCGTGGCCATCGTCTGGCAGACCTTGCCGGTGCTATGGGTTCCGGCCTGCCCGGCAGCCTGATCGGCAATACTCCAGGGAAGACAACGCGCCTTGCCCTGTGCCATACTGCCCGGCAGCACACGCATCGGCAGCCCCAAGCTCATGGCCCGTTCCCTGGTTCGTTTTGCGCTTTCGCTATTGCTTTGGGCGGCACTCTACGTCGCCGCCGGCTACGTATCGCTGCTGCTCAATGACCCCTCTACGCGGGTCGCCTTCGTATGGCTGGCTGCCGGCGTGTCCGTATCGGCCTTTCTGCTGACGCCGCCGCGCCGCTGGCTGGCCTTGTTCATTGCTTTCATGGTGGCGCGGCTGTTGCTCGATGCCTGGGAGCACCACGAGTTCCTGCGCTCGATGGGCATCGGCGCGATCTCGCTGGCCAGCGATGCCGGTATCGCCTGGCTGATACGCCGCTACGCGCGCCGGGGCGACGACCTCTACGGTGTATTGGTCC
>DASPIV010000247.1:0-2054 GCA_035628955.1 Bordetella sp. | reverse complement strand
TCGCGGCAGGCATCGCGGCCGTCGTGGCCTGGGCCGGTCCGAGTTCGGTCATGGCCGGACTGGCGGAACCCGGCAACGGCGTGGCGTCGGCCGAGGCCAGCGCCCCGCCCGTTGCCGGGCGGCCGCCTGACGGGCCTGGCGACTGGGCCATGCGAATTTCGGAAGGCAGGATACGCTCGACCGTGACTTCGCCGCTGCCAGGGCCGATGATGCCCAGCTTGCGGGCCGCGGCATACGACAGGTCCATGATCCGGTCGCTGTGGAACGGCCCCCGGTCGTTCACGCGCACCACCACCGTGCGGCCGTTGATGCCGCTGGTGACCCGCGCATAGCTGGGCAGCGGCATGGTGGGGTGGGCCGCCGTCATGGCGTACATATCGTAGACCTCGCCGATGGACGTGCGCTTGCCATGGAATTTCTTGCCGTACCACGAAGCGATGCCGCGCTCCTGGTAGCTCTGCTCGTCGTCCACGACAGGCACGTAGCGTTTGCCGAATACTGTATAGGGGCGATTGGCGCCGCTGGCCAGCGGCTCCAGGCGGGGCACGGCGTCGGGGATGTTGTCCAGGTCGGAAGGCGGATTGGCACCCGGCCCATCGTCTTGGTAGTAGCCCCCGGCCTTGCGCGTACCCGGGGACGAACAACCGGCCACCAGCACGGCCAGCCCGACCAGAATGGGGGCAAGGATCAGACGCCCGCTGTTCATGTGGGCTCGTCCGGCAATTGCGTGCGATGGCGCACCAGCAACGGATCGTGTTCGGCAAAGCGCAGCGCCAATTGCTCGACCACATACACCGAGCGATGCTGCCCGCCGGTACAGCCGATGGCCACGGTCAGGTAGTTGCGCGTATCCTGCGTGTACTGCGGCAACCAGCGCTGCAGGTAGCCGGCAATATCGTCGATCATCTTGCCGACGATGTCGAAGCTGGCCAGCCAGGCGGCCACGGGTGCATCGCGGCCGGTCAGCGGGCGCAGATTGCGGTCGTAGTAAGGGTTGGGCAGGCAACGCACATCGAAGACCAGGTCTGCGTCGCTGGGCACGCCGCGCTTGTACGCGAAAGACTCGAAGGTCAGCACCAGCGGTGGCCGGTCGGCCTGGATCAGGTCGCGGATCCAGGCGCGCAACTGGCCCGGCGTCAGGTCAGAGGTATCGATGACGTGTTCTTGTTCGCGCAGTGGGGCGAGCAAATCGCGTTCCAGTGCGATGCAGTCCAGCAGCGACGGCGCCTGGCCGCCGCGCGACAGGCGGTCGGTCAGCGGGTGGCGGCGGCGCGATTCGGAATAGCGTTGCGCCAGCGTATGGGTGTTGGCATCAAGGAAGATGACGCGCAGCGAGGTACCCATGGAACGCATCGCGGTGATCACGCCCGGCAGCTCGGCCAGTTCGCCCGGCGAGCGCACGTCGATGGCAATGGCTACCCGTTCCAGGCCATCGTCGCGCGCACCGGCGACGAACTCGTTCAGGAAACGAACCGGCAGGTTGTCGATGCAGGTGTAGCCGGTATCTTCCAGCATGCGCAGCGCCACCGACTTGCCGGAGCCGGAGATTCCGGTGATAAGGACGACTCTTAGCATGGTTCTGATTGTTGCATGATTTTGCCGTCCCATTGCGGGCGCGATGGCATCTGATACGGCCGTAAACTGCGCGCCTGATCCTGTACCGGCCGGCGGCGGTGGCGTAACCTTGTGGCGCCAGCGGCCCGTTTGCCCCTGTTTCGCCTGGTCTGCCGCCCTGTCTGCCCGCCTATCCGCCTGTTATCGCATACTGCAGCAATGTCAGCATTTTCTCTTTTCTACTCCATGCCGGGAGTACGGCGCCATCTTGCCGCGCTCGCCGCGGCAATTGCGGCGCTGGCGTGGCCGGCCGCGCCGGCCGCCGCCCAAAGCGCCGCCACCCTGCAGCCGGACACCATGCGGGCGCGAGTCGCGGCCTGTACCGCCTGCCATGGCGAGCAGGGCAAGGCGGGCACGGACGGCTATTACCCGCGGCTGGCCGGCAAACCGCGCGATTATCTGTATCACCAGTTGCTGAATTTCCGCGATGGTTTGCGGCA
>DASPIV010000246.1:0-7044 GCA_035628955.1 Bordetella sp. | reverse complement strand
CCGCAACCCCAGGTTGTCACGACGCCGGACCAAGTTCAGGAAGCGATCATCGTGGTCGGGTTCGACCATCTCGGCTGCGACAGTGCGCCCCGACAGGCCATGCAACTGCGGCAATTGCGGCCGGCGGCAGGCCGGACAGCCGGCGGGGTTACGGGCCCGCAATGCCGCGCCGTCAAGCTGATGAGCGCGGGCGAATGCATCGGACCAGTCGCGCCAGGGCCTGCCGGCAACCTGCCCGGGCAGACTGTCGAACGGCAGCGCGCAACCATGGCACAGGCGTGGCAGCAAGGCTTGGTACACCAGCAGTTTCAGCACACCCGGCGTGGCCAGAAAATCACGCGATACGCCGACGAAATCGGAAGCCAGGCGTTCGGGAATCATGCATGCCGAACCCGTATGCGTAGTGGTATAGACGTTGACGCCTGATCCGGCCAGGTCCATGAAGGCACGGCCGGTATCGCGGTCACGGACCTCGCCGATCAGCAAGTCGTGCATGGCCGAGCGCTTGATGGTCTTGAGCTTGGCATCGAACACGGGCGATGCCGCGGCGTCGAGCGTACGCGCCACGGTGTTCTGCAGCGCATTTCCTATGCGGTATTCAACCGGGTCTTCGAGGGTGACCACTTTGCGCAGGGCAGAAATTCCCCGCATCAACGTGGCGATGGATGTGGACTTGCCCGACCCGACCACGCCGGCCAGCACAATGGCGCCGCCGCTGCGTTCGCGCGCGCGTTCCAGCAACGCAACTTGCGACGGCAGGTATCCGAGTTCCGCAAGCGTACTGCCGCCCTCGGCCGCATCGAGCCGCAACAGGCGCAGGCAAACGGACGGGCCGCTATCGGCCGCCAGCGAGGCCCAGCGCACGGTGACAGGCCTGCCATCGATTTCGAGTGCGATGCGGCCCTGTTGTTCGGCCAGCGGGTCGAACACCGCGCCGTTGCCGCCGCGCACGTCCATCCATGCCACTGCCAGCACCTCGAGCAGGGTCGCGGCCGACATGTCACTGAAACAGCCGGGCAACACATATGCCCCGTCGATGGTGTAGCGCACTTCGGATTTGCCCGGCGGCTGGCTGATGTTGATATGCACATCGCTGGCATGCTGGTCGAGCCCCCAACGCACCATGTCGAGAAAGACCGAGGCCAATGCCGAGCGGCGTGTCGTGGGGCCGGTGCTCCGCCCGCGCAATGTGGCGGCGGTGATCTGCCCGCGTGCCACCGGCAGCAACAGGGCAGCCGGCAATGCGTAGCGCGGTACCGGGGCAGGCCTATAGCCGCGTGCGCGGATCATGCGCTCGACCTCGGCGATCTGGTCGCCATGCAGGTAGTCATGCAGGGCGAACACCGCCGCCTGGCCACCCTCGAGCAGCACCGGGCAAAGACGCCCGGCCAGCAAGGCCAGGTCGAGTTCGCCGCCCAGCGTGCGTACGAAAGCGGGGTCCAGCCGCGCCAGGTCATCGGGGGTGTGCAGCCATGGCGGACTCTGGCGGCCCGCCGTGGGCATGGACTGCGCGCGGCCGCCCGTTGGCGACCGCATGGTGGTGGCTGGGCTGTCAATCATGGTTGGATCCGGCGTCCAGCAGGCAGGTGATGTAGGGCTCACCGGATTTGCGCAGGCGCACGCACGGCACCTGGATGTCCAGCAATGCGTACGACTCGCCGATGGAAGGGTGGCTGGCCATGGGCTTGGCATGCCCCGCCCGATAGCGTGACAAGTGCCCATTGACCGATATATCGGCGTGCAGGGCCTTGCCGACGCCGTAGATCGCCACGACATCGATACGGTCGGTAGAGCCAGGACCGCCATCGGGTGGATTACCGGTGGAGGCGCCAGGCGTATGCGCGGTGCCCGTGGCTGGCGCCAGCCAATCGGCCGCCAGCCGCGGAGGCTGGGCGGCGCGCGCAGCCTGCGCATCGGCTCGCAAGAGCTCGCGCACGGTATCGCCTTCGGCCCAGGCGTCATCGGCCGTGGCGCGCGCCGCGTGGTGGCCACTGAATACGTCGCCAGCCGGGGCGGCATGGCCGGCCGCCGGCGACTGGGCGGCTGCCGGCATGCCTGCGCAACAGCCGGCGACCACCGCTGCAAGCCAGATGGCGCGGCGTAGCGGGCTCACCAGGATGGATACGTGCGGATCAGTCTTGTTCATAAAGAGTTCCTTGGATTTCAGCGGTCAGGGCGCTGACGGCCGTGCCCGGCATACGGCCAGCGGCCAAGCGCAGCACGACCGACGACCAGGCCACCACGAGCCGGGACTGGTCGGCCAGCAGCGCGAAAGAGCGCAGCGGGCCCTGCAATGCCACCGTGCGCTGGCGCAAGACAGGCCCCGCCGGCGGCGCGGCAAGGACCAGGCCCTGCGGATCGCGAGGAGCCGTAATCGGTACGGACGCGGCGGGCCCGAGGTTCACCTGCGTGAAAGCCGCTCGTGCCCGCTGCAATGCGCTGGCCAGGATGCTGTCGGTATGCGTGGCGTCGGGCAACACGACATCGGCAAGCAATGTGCTGTTTCCCGGCACCGTCCAGGCAAGTTCGGCACCGTCGAGCGGCTGGAAGCGCAGTTGCCAGCCCGTGGGCAAGGCCTGCGCAAAGGCCCCATTGGTGGCGTCGGCGCGCGCCCGGACATAGGCGGCGCTACACGACCACGCGTGCGGCATCGGCACGCAGCGCGCATCGCGCAACAGCCAGCCGCGCACGTTCAGCGGCAAGCGATGCAAAGATGCCAGCACGCGGCCCAATTCCGGCAAAGAGTGAATGGTTTGCCGCTGGCGGAATTGGTTGTGGGCCCGCCGCCATGCCTCGTCGGCGCCGATACTGGCCACCGCTGGCGCCGCATGCGGCACGGGCTGCCATGCCCGCCATGCCACCGGTGCCGCCACCGCAATCGCCAGCAGGCCGATGAACGCACGCACGGGCAACGGCAGCCGGGACCAGCGCGACCCCAGGGGCTGCATCAGCGCGGCGGCATCGGCCGATGCCATCAAGGCTTTCAAGGTGTGCGGGCCATCGTGCTGGCGCAGGGATGGATACTGGGAAGCCAGCACTTGCAGGGCCGCGGCGGCTTGCCCGGCGTCGGCGTACAGCGCATCGGCACTCGCCAGCACCGCGCCGTCCTGGGCGGCCGCCAGCCACCATCGGCCGTCGGGCAATGGCGCTATACAGGCAACCGTGCCGTCCGGATAGTGCCGGGCAAAGGCCTGTGCCGCGGCATGCATGGGCAGGCGCCGGATGCGCGGCGCAATTCGTGCGCACCCGCCCGCCATGGCCCCCTGCCCGCCCACCACATAATGCGTGGCGCGCATGCGGCGCGCCCGGGCCCTGGCCATGGCGGGCGCATGGCTGCCCACCAGGGCGAACCACGACAGCCCGAACGCCAGGCTGCCTTCACCGTGGTCGAGATCGAGCAATAGCAACTGGTCGGGAGCGGCGTTCGCAGGCATTCAGATACCCTCTTCGACTTGGGCGGTAACCAGCACCACCGTGGTCAGGCGATTGCTGGATGCGCGGTCTTGCCCGCCGGCCAGCAATGGCGCATTGGCCGACAGGCGACGGCGGTCGTATTCATCCTGCCGCCGGTCGAAACCGGACAAAATGACAGGCTGGCCAGGGCTGAGCGCCACTTGCTGCACCGTACCGTTGCCATCGATAGTGATCTGCTGCACCTGGATCTGATTGCCCTGCTCGCCGAACGTGATGCTTTTGATCGGCTGAGCCACGGTGTTGTCATAGGCAATGGACAGCAGGATGCGGCCATCGGCCTGGGCATCGGGCACCAGGGTCAGGAAGGTGCCGACGGTTTCCTGCTTCTGGCTGATGGACACCGATGGCAGGCTCGTGGCGCCCAGCGACGCGTCGATGCCGGGCACCGCGGTGCTCTGGACCTGGTCGATATACGAGAACGTGGTGCGGACCGCATGGGTGACCGGACGGCGGTTCAGGGTAAGGACCGGCACGCTGCTGTGCCGCAGTACGGCACCCGTTTGGCTGAGCGCCGATATGATCGAGCGCGAGCCCTGGAATTGGCCATGGTCGACCGTGGCGCTCAGTGCGGCGGCCATGTCGCCAGCCACGGCGGGCACGGCCGCGGAGACGGCCACGCGCGCGCTGTCGTATACCGCCTTCCAATCGATGCCGCCTTCGGCGCTATCGTTGGCCAGGACCGTGATTTCTTCGAACAGCAGGCGCACGCGCCGCGTCAGGGCCTGGTTTTCGCGTTCGATGAACTGGCCGATGCGATCCAGCACTTCGGGGGTATCGGTAATGACCAGCGAACTGCCTCCGCCGTCGAGATCGGCGACCGTGCCCGCCTGCGTCAGGAACGGAATAATGCGCACCCGTACGGCTTGCAAGGCGTGATGCTCGCCCGAAGACAGCGTGGTGTTGGACGTGTTGTCGAACCCCCCGGCGTCGGTGGTGCCGGCACGGCCCAGGCGGGCATCGGCACGACTGGACAGCGTCAGGGCGCGCACGTCGAAGACGCGCGTCTGCATGCGATAGAACTCGATGGCATGGCGATGGTAGCGCCAGTGCACGCCGAAGCTGGCGGCCAGCGTATCGAGTGTGTCGGGCAGCGGCCGCGGCCCGGCCAGCACCGGTACGCGTGTGGGCGCGGGCAATTCGGCCGGTGTGGCCTGGGCCAGGCGTGGCAGGAACAGCGACTGCGGCAGCAAGGCATCGGGGGCGATGCGCACGGCGATGCCGGTGACGCTGGTCAAGCGTTCGGCCAGGGATGGCAGGTCGAGCCGCCCAGCGAACAGCAAGGTGGTGTCTACATCGCCTCGCAACGCCGGCGGCAATACGACCTCGCGCCCCAAGGGCTGCGACCTGCCGGCCAACCAGGGCTTGTCAACCTCTTGCGCGGCCACGCGGGCGGCCCGATCGGACACAGCGGCGGCAAACTGCCGCTGGTCGGCCTGGACCTTGGCACGTGCATCGGAGATGGCCACGCGCAGCGCTTGCAACGATTGCTGTGCGGAACATCCAGCCAGTGCCAGCAGTACGGCCGCGGAGAATATCCGCCGGGCTGTCATGAACGGGCTCCGGTCGATACAGAGCGATCGCAGGCCTGGGTGAGCGGCACCACGCGCAGTACCTGATTGGTATAGAAGCACGGCTGCACCGGCCGGTCTGCCAATTCAGAGGACGCCAGCAATGCGCGTACAGCCGATTTGAAATCGACCGGAAATTCGGCGCTGCCGGCCAACGGGATATCGGCATCGACTGCCCAATGCTGCGGCTCGAAAGACCAGCCCGCCTCGGCAGCCCAGCGGGCCAGCACGGCGCGCAGCGTGGTGTCCGGCAGGCCGGCACGATAGTGTGGAAGCGCCTTGTCTGATACGGAGGGAGTAGCCGGTACCGCCTGGGGCGGCTCGGCTTCAGGCTCCATCGGGGGGGCCGGGTCACGCTGGGCCGGCTCGGCTGGCGCCGGCAGCGTGGGGGCAGCTTGCCGTTCGACTCGCGCCACATGTTGCCCGCCTTGCAACACCAGCGTCGGCCACACGCCATCGATAATGACGTAGGGCTCGCGCCGCGTGTACGAAAGCGGTTGCAGGCCGGCCGGCGTTTGCGCGAACAAGGCAGGTGGCGTGCGCCCGGGAGCGAACTGCAGCCAGGTACGCCCCGCCCCGCTGAAGACTTGCAGCGGCGCCACAGTGGGATCGCCCGACAGTTGCCAGTTGAAGTCGTAGTGCGCGGCGGGCGCGCCGCCGGCCAGCCAGGCAGGCGTGCTGCCGGGCCACTGTGCACAAGCCGCCAGGCCCAGCGGCAACAACCCCAGAAGAATGAATCGAACCATGCTCGCCCCGAATCAAGGAACGCCCCGGATCGGAGCGCCTGGACAGCATGTTGGCGTGCCTGGGCCGGCGCAGCTAGACCGAGATATACGAATAGAACTTTTCGTTCATTCGGGCGAGTCCAGGCTTGCGAGCGAAAAAAAACGGCCAGGCGGCCGGATTCGAAGGGCAACGGCCATGGCGGGCAGGGCCGCCATGGCCGGATGTGGAACTAGCGCTGCTGGCTGATGCGGCGCGCCTGTTCGGCGGCACGGTTCAGCGCGGCCACCGGCGGTGTCTTGCCGTCGAAGGCTTCATCGAGCTCGGCGTTCAGGACGGCCTGGACACGATCGTAGTTGGCCATGCGGAACCCTCGGCTAGTGGCAAGCGACTTGCCCTGCATCGACTGGATGATGGCATGCGCGCCGGGGATCTTGTCGTAGAACGACACGTCGGAGGCACGGAATGCCGCGTCGGTCAGCGGCAGGAAGCCGGTGCGCTGGTGCCATTCGGCCGCATTGACCGGTTTGGACAGCCAGGCCAGGAACTGTGCCGTGGCTTTTTCCTGGGCTTGCGGATGGCCGTCGATGGCCCACAGCGCCGAGCCGCTGACGAACGGGCTGCCTGCTTCCTGGGTGGCCTGCGTGTAGTACGGCAGCGGCGCCACACCAAAGGACAGGGACCGTGTATTCATGAACGTGCCGGCTGCACCGGAACCCGAGGTCAGCACGGCGCAATCGCCCTTGGCGAACAGCTTGTCGCTTTGGTTGCTGTCGGAATGCGCCATGAACAACAGCGAACGCTTCCAGCTGACCATCAGCGAGATATGGCGCATGTACAGCGTATCGAACTTCATGGCGGGCGCCGCCTTGCTGGAGCTCAGGCCGTTATCATTGCTGGTGAACAGCTGCTTGTTGATCGGCGCCAGGTTCTCCAGGTGCACCTGCACCTGGTCGCTGGACGCATACGGACATTCGATGTTGGCGACGTCGCGCAGTTTCAGCAGGTCGACCTGCAGGTCGGCCCAGGTACGCGGCGGTTTATTGGGATCGAGACCGGCCTTTTTGTAGTAGGCCAGGTTGTAGTACATGATGGGCACTTCAGCCATCCAGGGGAACGCCAGCAGGCGCCCCTTGCTGTCGCGGGTGAAACTGGATGTGGCGGGCAGGAACCAGTTCAGGTCTTTGATGGGATACTTGGCCAGCAGTTGGTACAAGGGCAGGATGGCCTTGTGCGCGGACACGACTTCGGGCGAGCGATTATCTGCCAACTGGACCAG
>DASPIV010000245.1:0-10918 GCA_035628955.1 Bordetella sp. | reverse complement strand
GGGCGAATACAACGGCAAATTCATGTGCAACCAGTATGTGCTGCGCGGCGGCTCGTGCGTCACGCCGGCCGGGCATATCCGCGCCACATATCGCAACTTTTTCCCGCCCGAGGCACGCTGGCAATTCTCGGGCATTCGCCTAGCGCGCGATGCCTGACGGATTTGCGCCGCAAGATAAGGTCATGCTAGAATTTTGTTCTTTCCCGGGCTCTCGTGGCCCTGGCCAGACTGGCAAGCTAGCACGATTTTTGTGCTTTATGCCGGTGCTGAAAACTTGGCGCATTAGCTCAGCCGGTTAGAGCGACGGAATCATAATCCGCAGGTCCCCTGTTCGAATCAGGGATGCGCCACCAGAATTTATAAGGGCCTCCACGCAAGTGGGGGCTCTTTTCGTTCAGGAGCCCGCTTTTCAGCGGCGCATTTTCATTTATTGCATTTCCATCGGCGCCCGGCTGCCGCGCACGTGCGTGCCGGGTTAGTGCGTGCCGGGTTAGTGCATGCCAGATTAGTGCGTGCCAGATAATAAGTTGATTGATTCAACTGAATTCGCCGCCACAATAGTCCATAGAATTTCACTGTATTCGGTCGAGTTTATGCACCGTGGCATAGCCGATTTTGTCACATGTTAATAATCGCGAAATCGGCTGATTTCTGCACAAACCCTTACTTGCCCCTACCCTCCGGGTAGCCATCCGGGTAAATACTTGCCGAGAATAGAAAAATCGGCCAATGTGTAGCAGAGTTGAAAAAAGAGTGGGCATAATTATTGCCCCCTCTGTCGCGCTGGTAGCAGCCCGGTCAGCAGGCCGGCGTCAATGGAGATCGCTATGTCGCATACGTGCTTCAACTCGTCATACTGGTACGCCACATCCCTGTGCAGCATTGCACGCGATTAAAGCAGCCCATTAATCCTGCCTATTTTCCTGGCCAACCGCATGGAGCCAGTATGTGCGGCACAATAGTCCAGAATTCCGGCCCCATTGATTATATGGAGGCCCTGTTTGCCAATGTTGGCAACGGCACGGGCTTATCCCATACCAGGCAAAGAAGTACGGGTGCCTGCGTCAAGCCATTGGCCATACATCGTTTCGGCGATACGCCCGCCATGGACAGATTCCACTGGGGATACGCCCCCAGGTGGTCGAAACGGCGCCCTGTCGCGAACGCGCCGCTGGACATGCTGCTGCGTGGCTCCGTGGTATGGCGGCCGCTGCTCGCGCGCAGAGTACTGGTGCCTGCCGATGGCTGGTTCGAACCTACGGATGGCGACGGCAGCCCGTACCAATATATCCATGCGTCCGACGGCAAGCCGGTCTATATTGCGGCGCTCACCGCCTGGCGGCCGGGCCACAGGCATGGCAAGCAAGACGGCCTGGCCATCATTACCGACGAAGCCTGCGGTGAAAAAGACGGCCAGGCGCGCCCCGTGATATTGCCTGTGAGCGCGGCCCGCCTTTGGCTCGACCTGGACACACCCATTATCGACGCGCTGCAACTGGCCTGCACCCCGTGGGCGGCGTCGGCATACGGCTGGCGGCCGCCGGCTGCACTACAGTAGCGCCGGGCCGGCGGCGGCCGAGGCCCACTCTAAGCGGCCACGCGCAGATGCCGCCGCAGTTGCCCCCCTTTGGCCGGCCGTAGCAGGCTGCTGGGCACATCCTGGATCAGCTCCGGTTGGCAGCGCACGCTGATCTGCCCCGGCAGGATCCAGCTTTTGCCATGGCGGCATTCGGTAGCCTGCAGATGCTGCGCCAGACGCAGCGCGTCGAGTTCGGCGCGGTCGCGGCCGGAACGCACCATGTCGCAAAATCGCGCAAAGCTGAAAGTATGGGCGCCCTGGCGGCCTATGACGTCGGCGCAGCCGCGAAACTCGCCAAAGCCCACTTCGTGTACACGCGGACGGATGGAATAACTCACCCCGGAAGTAAACGCAGAAAAGGTATCCATGGTTTGATCTCCCTAATGACGTACTACACACCCAGGGTAGAGCAAAAACCTGACACCGCCGCCGCAGCTTTGCAATCTTTGATGAGGATTACCCGGCCGTTACAAAATCCATAATTGACTACATGCGCCCCGTCGCACGCACCAGCATCAGCGTTTGATGGAAGTGCCATCCGCGTCCGGCTGGATGAAGTCGGAGGCGAACAAATCCCAGCACGCGATGAACAATGCCGCAATCAGCGGTCCGATCACAAAGCCGTTCAGGCCGAACAACGCCATGCCGCCCAAAGTAGATATCAGCACGACGTAATCGGGCAGCTTGGTGTCCTTGCCCACCAGCAGCGGGCGCAACACGTTGTCGACCATGCCGATCACCAGCACGCCAAACAGAATCAGTGTGATACCTTGCCAGATCGCGCCGGTTACCAGGAAGTACACCGCCACGGGCGCCCAGATCAGCCCGGCGCCGATGGCAGGCAACAGGGACAGGAACGCCATCACCACGCCCCACAGCACCGGCCCCTGAATTCCGAGAATATAGAAAATCACGCCGCCCAACGCCCCTTGCAGCGCGGCGACCGCGACGTTGCCTTTGACGGTGGCGCGTATCACCGTGGTGAATTTGCGCAGCAAATGCATCTTGTGTTCATCCCCCAGGGGGATCGCGGCGCGCAGGCGCGCCGATAGTAGCGACCCATCGCGCAGCAAGAAGAACAGCAGGTACAGCATGATGCCGAAACTGATCAGGAACTGGAAAGTGTCCTGCCCGATATTGAAGGCTTGCGTGGCCAGGTACTGGCTGCCCTGCATCGCGCCGGCGGTGAGTTTGTCTTGCAGGCTGGTGATGTCCGCCATGCCGAAGCGCGTCAGCAGGCTATGCACCGAAGCCGGCAGCGCATCGAGCATTTGCTGGAAATAGGCACCGAAGTTCAGGTGTCCCGACTTTACGCGCTGATACAGGTTCGCGCCTTCCTGTACCAGCGAACCGGTGATGAATGTCACCGGCACAATCACTACCAGCAACACCAGCAGCAGCGATATCAGTGCGGCCAGATTACGCCGCTTGCCCAGCTTGGCGGCAATGCGCCGATGCACCGGCGCAAAGATAATGGCCAGGATCGCGCCCCAGAAAACCGCGCCATAAAAAGGCCAGAGCACCCAGCCGAAGGCGATCGATACCAACACCAGCAACAGCATGAAGAAGCGGTAATACAGGCTAGACCCGTTCATATTCGATCCCGTGCGCGACAGTTGCCGCGTGAGGTGCAATTGTACAAACCCGGCATGACGGCCGTGCATCAGGCCGGCGCCAGGGCCCTCAGGCTGCGCTGCGCCTGGTCGATCGCCGCGGCGTGCCCGTTCAGGGCCTCCAGCAGCCGGTTCAATTCCTGTTGTACCGATGGGTCGCGCACCGAGGCAGACTCGGCATCGATGACGATCTGGTCGCGATGCTGCGCCACGAAATCCGCCACTCGAAGGGCATCTTCCAGGGCCGCGGCCGCCACCGCCAGCAAGGGGTCCAGCACGGCCGCGCTATGGGCCACGGCCCGTTCGTATGCCTGCGCATAGACGGGCCGTAGATCGGCCGGCTGTTCCAGTTCGGCGCGCTCAGCCTGAGCCTGTTCCAGCGCCTGGTGCAAATTGGCGCGCGCCTCGGCAAGCGCCTGGCGGTCGGCCCGCAAGACATCGTGCTGTACCTGCAGTTGCGCCAGCGAGTGCAGTTCTTCATGTTCCAGCGCACCCGCCAGGTGGCTTACCACCGACGCGGCCACCGTATCGAACTCTGCCAATACGTCATAGTGCCTGGCATAGTCGCCAATAGCGTCACGCTGCGCTTCGTCCAGCGCCGGCACGGCAGCGCCGGGCGCATCGACCACCCTGGCTTGCAGCCAGGCGATGAATGCCACACGTTGCTCCGGCTCTTTATTCACACAGCCGGCCAGCGCCAGGCCGGCGATCAGTAGCCACATGAAACGAAACGCGATACGCATGATCTCCTCGGTTGCCCTTGCCGGCGCAGCGCCCCGGCCGGTTCGGAACATTACCCCACCTGGCCCCGCCTATACAGCGCTTATAGGATTTGTTGCCACGGAATCGATATGTGACACTGCCGCGGCTAAGCAGGCCGGCCCCTGCCCTACAATGGCCACTATTGGCTCGCACTAACCCGTTTGCCCATAATGACCACCACTTCCGATATTCCGCCCCTTGAGCAAGAGCCCTGGGGCTATACCCATCCCGACTGCCGGGGCGCGACCGCATTCCTGTTTTTTACCTCGGACCTGGCCCGCGCGGTAAACCAGGAACTGGTCGGCGCAACGCTCGACGCGCCCGCTCTCGAGCGGGCGCAGCAGGCAGTGGATGCGCTGGTACAACGCTACATCGACATCCAGGCCGCCCCGGCCGCATTTGCCCGCCAGCGCATCCGGCTCAAGCTCGACAGCTCCTGGGACACCCCGCAAGTGGCCCTGGAAATGTCTCCCGAACTGGAAGACCAGATCATCGAGGCGCAACGCCTGGCCCATCAGCAGTCCGCCACCCGGCATTAGGCCCGAACCGAAAAAGTATTGCCAAAACAAGGATTTATTCGTATAATTGAAGGCTTGGCAGTAACGCTGACCGCAGTAACACTGACCGCAGTAACACTGACCGAAGCCTGCAGTCCGGCACAGAACCATCCTAATTCAGCCGGCCTGATTAATTGTTGTACCGCTTGTTTGCGCCAGCTTGTCTGGTAATCGCCAGCAGCTTTCCCACGCAAACCACGCCCCGCACTCAATCGGGGCGCCTGAAGCGCGCCGCGCTTGCGTACCGCTACAGTTCCCCTCGCCCGCCTTTCACAGGTGATGCCTGCTTCTGTACGTGCGCCGGCCCCGCGCTGCATTTTCCATAACGAGAACTCGAAAGAGAGGAAAAAAAATGAACCGATCCACCCATTCCATCACGGCCGCGCAATTGCTGCCGCGCCGCACGCGTAGCCGGCTCGACCACATCCCCATTCACGTGGGCGACGTCGTGCATCTGCAACCGACCGACGGCCCGGAAATCCGCGCCACGGTCATCTACAACGCGCCGATCAACGGCATCGTCACGTACACCACCGATGTGGTCCGTCCGCGCGGCCACGTCCATGGCCCCGGCATGCGCATCCGTTTCCGCCACGAACACGTGCACCGCATCGAGCCACTGCGCCGCAACGCCGCTCAAGCCGCCTGAACACCCGCGCGCCAGGCCGGACCGCCATGCTAAAGTCAGCCTCATCATTTGCCGGTTGATCCGCCCATGCTGCACACGCGCTCATCCATCCGTATCTGGGACCTTCCCACCCGCATTTTCCATTGGAGCCTGGCCACGTGCGTGGTGGGCGCCTATGCCAGTGTCAAGCTGGGCGGGCTATACATGGATTGGCATGTGCGTTTTGGCCTGGCTACATTGGGGCTGGTCGTCTTTCGCATTGTGTGGGGCGTGGTTGGTCCGCGCTATGCGCGGTTTGCCACATTCGTGCGTGGGCCCGACGCCATCAAGCAGTATCTGCAAGGCGCCTCGGCGCCCGCCGGCCATAACCCCCTGGGCGCACTGTCTGTCATTGCCCTGCTGGCCGTACTGGGTTTCCAGGCGACCAGCGGCCTGTTCGCCAGCGACGACATCATGACGCAGGGTCCGTTGTACGCCCGCGTAGACGAATCGGTGGCGTCGTGGTTCACGTCATGGCACCACACGAATGAATGGCTCATCGTCGGTCTGGTCGCCCTGCATTTGCTCGCAGTGCTGTGGTACGCCGCGGTACGACGCAAGCGCCTGGTGCGCGCCATGATCACCGGCAATGCCCGGCCGCAGGACGTGCCCGCCGGCACGCCGCCCGCCGATGACGGCCCGGGCGTCTGGCTGCGCGCAGCCCTGGTGGCCGGCGCCGCGGCCGCGCTGGTGTTCTGGATACGCTCGCTCGAACTGGTGGCCGACTTTTCCTTTTCGTAGCCGGCGCTGCGCCACACCGTCCGGCTTGCAAAAAACGGCGCCGCAATATGCGGCGCCGTTCTTATTCGAGCCCGGGCCGGCAGCCAGCCGTACCGGCCTATTTCTTCTTGCGGTACGAGTCGTGACAGGCCTTGCAGCTCGCCCCCACGTCGCCGAAGGCCGCCCGCAGCTTATCCAGGTCGCCCGAATCGGCCGCGACTGTAAGTTTGGCCATGTTTTCCTTCAGGCGGTCGCGCTTTTGCTGGAAGCCCGCGGCATCGCTCCAGACCTCGGGACGCGCCTCGCCCCCTTCGGTGCCCGGCCCGAAAGCGGCCCAGGGCAGTTCAGCCAAGGTATTCAGGATCTGGACATTGGCCTTGATCTGCGCCGCATCATAAGGCGCCTGGCCCTTGATCACCGGCTGCATGCGGCCGAAATGGGATCCCATCAGCGTCAGGGCCGCTTGCCGGTACTTGATGGCATCGGCGGGCTTGGCGAATTGCGCCAGCGTCGGCGTGGCCCATAGCGACATAACGCTGAAACAGGCCGCGGCGGCCAGCAAAGGGAACTGCTTCATGGATGCTCTCCGAGTAAGTGCGACGATGCCGGCCAGGCCGGCAGTGCCGACTATACCTCTCGGGCAAGTCCAGCGGCCAGTCCCACGTAGGCGCGCGGGGTCAGCGCCAGCAGGCGCGCCTTGGGCTCATCGGGCAGCTCCAGGCCGCCGACGAATTCGCGCAGCGCGGCCTCGGTAATGCCTTTGCCGCGCGTCAGTGCCTTGAGCTGCTCGTACGGTTGCGGCAGGCCATAGCGGCGCATGACTGTTTGCACTGGCTCGGCCAGCACTTCCCAGCAGGCGTCGATGTCGGCATCGATGGCGGCGGTGTTGAGTTCCAGCTTGCCCAGGCCGCGCAGGCAGGCATCCCAGGCTACCAGGCTGTAGCCCAGGCCCACGCCCAGGTTGCGCAGCACGGTGGAATCGGTCAGGTCGCGCTGCCAGCGCGAGACCGGCAGCTTTTCGGACAGATGGCGCAGCACCGCGTTCGCCAGGCCCAGGTTGCCTTCGGAGTTCTCGAAGTCGATGGGATTGACCTTGTGCGGCATGGTGGACGAGCCCACTTCCCCCTCTTTGAGGCGTTGCTTGAAATACCCCAGCGCCACATACCCCCAGATATCACGGTCCAGGTCGAGCACGATGACGTTGGCACGTGCCACGGCATCGAACAGCGCGGCCATCCAGTCGTGCGGTTCGATCTGGATGGTATGGCGGTTCTGGGTTAGGCCCAGGCCGCCAAGCACGCGGGCGCTGAAGGCCGGCCAGTCGATTTCGGGATACGCGGACAGATGGGCGTTGTAGTTGCCAGTGGCGCCATTGAGCTTGGCCAGCGGCTCGACCGCCTCGACGGCGGCGATGGCCCGCTGCAAGCGGGCCGCCACGTTGGCGAACTCCTTGCCCAGGGTGGTGGGGCTGGCGGGCTGGCCATGGGTGCGCGACAGCATGGGCTGGTCGGCGTGCTGGCGCGCCAGGCCGGCCAGCGTGTCGGCAATCTGGCGCAGGCGCGGTACCACGACCTGGGTGCGCGCCCGGGTCAGCATCAGGGCATGCGAGGTGTTATTGATGTCTTCGGACGTGCAGGCGAAGTGGATGAATTCGGCCGCACGGGCCAGTTCGCCGTCGCCGGCGACCTGCTCTTTCAGCCAATATTCCACCGCCTTGACATCGTGGTTGGTGGTGCGCTCGATATCCTTGATGCGGGCCGCGTCGGCTTCGGAGAAGTCGCGCACCAGTTGCGCCAGCCGGGCGCGGGCAGCCTCGGAAAAGCGCGGCAGTTCGGGCAGGCCGGCATCGGACAGGGCCACCAGCCAGGCCACTTCGACCTCGACCCGGTGCGCCATGAAGCCTGCCTCGGACAACAGGCCCCTTAACGCGTCGCCCTTGGCCGCATAGCGGCCGTCCAATGGAGACAAGGCATTGAGGTGGCTGATCTGGTCGGCAATCTGCATGGCGTGGAAAGAATCAAAGGGAATTCCAATAGCGGGAGCCGATTTTATCACCCGCCCCAATGTAACAATGGCCCAAAAAGCGTTGCGCAATAGGAACTTCGCATTTTTGGACCTATTGCTCCTGCTATACTGCGGCCGCTTTCCGACTTCGCTTGTGGCCTCCATGAAACTGATCGGCTCGCTTACCAGTCCCTATGTTCGTAAAGTGCGGGTCGTCATGGCCGAGAAAAAGCTGGACTACCAGCTCGAACTCGAAAACGTCTGGTCCCCCGATACGCAGATCCAGGCCTACAATCCGCTGGGCAAGGTTCCATGCCTGGTCATGGAAGATGGCGGCGCCCTGTTCGACTCGCGCGTCATCGTCGAATACCTGGACACCCTGTCACCGGTAGCCCGCCTGATTCCCCAGCCGGGCCGTGAACGCGCGGCCGTCAAGTGCTGGGAGGCCATTGCCGACGGCGTGCTCGACGCCTGCGTCGTCATCGTCAAGGAAAACCAGCGCCCCGAGGCCCAGCGCAGCACCGACTGGATCGACCGCCAATACCGCAAGATCCATGCGGGCCTGGAAGCCATGAATACCAGCCTGGGCGAACAGCCCCATTGCATGGGCGTGAACTACAGCCTGGCCGACATTGCGGTGGGCTGCGCGCTGAGCTATCTGGACCTGCGCTTTGCCGCCCTCGACTGGCGCGCCCAGCATGCCAATCTGGCCCGCCACCACGAAAAGCTGGCGGCGCGGCAGTCGTTCATCGACAGCGCCCCGCCAGCCGCCTGAGTGGCCGGCATCCCGGCGGCCGGCGCCCCGGCGGCCGGCGCGGCCTGCCTCAGCTGCCGAAGGCCTGCCAGGCCTTGAACAGCATATACGCCGCCAGGGCAAACAACAGCCCCGCAAACACACGCTTCAGCGTGGCCACCGGCAAGCGGTGAGCCATGCGTGCGCCAGCAGGCGCGGTCAGCACGCTGGTGGCTACCAGGGCCAGCAAGGCCGGCCAATAGATGTAGCCCAGCATGCCCGGGCGGGTCACGCTTTCATTCAGCCCCGACACGACATAGCCGATGCTGTTGGCCAGTGCGATGGGAAAACCCAGCGCCGCCGAGGTGGACACGGCGGCGTGCAACGCCACATTGCACCAGACCATGAAGGGTACCGACAGGAAGCCGCCGCCCGCACCCACCAGCCCGGACAGGAAGCCTATGCCCGCCCCCGCGGCCGAGGTGCCCACCATGCCTGGCATCTGGCGCGACGGTTTGGGCTTCTTGTTGCGCAGCATGCTCCAGCCCGAATAGCCCACGAACACGGCGAAGAACAGCGATAGCCAGGCCGTGCTCAGTGCGGCGAACACCGCGCCGCCCGACAGCAGGCCGCCGATGATGATGCCGGGCGCCATGGCGAATACGATTTTCCATTGGATGGTGCCCTTGCGCTGGTGCGCGCGCACGCTGGAAAGCGAGGTGAACAAGATGGACGTCATCGAGGTGGCGATGGCGGCATGCACGATCAGGTCCTGCGGCATGTTCTGCCAGGTGAACAGCATGGTCAGGAACGGCACCAGCAGCATTCCTCCGCCTATGCCCAGCAATCCTGCCGCGAACCCGGCCACGGCGCCCAGCGCCAGCAGGCAAACCAACAACGCTACATCCACTTCGACCTCCTCAGAGTAATGAACAAACCTGGCGCCGCCCCCTCCGGGCGACGTTCAGGCGATGATGCCGCCACCCAGGCAGACCTCGCCGTCGTACAGCACGGCCGATTGACCGGGTGTCACTGCCCATTGGGCCTGGGTGAACGAAAGTTGGAACGCGTCCTGGTCGGCCGATTCGAGCGCGCACGCCGCATCGGCCTGCCGGTAGCGTGTCTTGGCGCCGTAGCTGCCCGCGTGCGGGGCCCGGCCGGCCACCCAGCTGGCATCCAGTGCCCGCAGGTGGTTCGCCAACAGCCAGGGATGGTCGTGGCCCTGCACGACATACAGCAGGTTGCGTTGCAGGTCCTTGCGGGCCACGTACCAGGCGTCGGCGGTGCCGTCTTCGCGCTGGCTCCCCTTGACCCCGCCTACGCCCAGGCCCTTGCGCTGGCCCAGCGTATAGAACGATAGGCCATGATGACGCCCCACCCGCTTACCCTCCGGGGTCAGGATGTCGCCGGGTTCGGTAGGCAGATAGCGATTCAGGAACTCGCGGAACGGACGCTCGCCAATGAAGCAGATACCGGTGGAGTCTTTCTTGGCGGCATTGTGCAAACCGATTTCATGGGCAATGCGCCGCACCTCGGTCTTGTGGATCTCGCCTAGCGGAAACAGCGTGTGCGAGAGCTGCGCCTGGTTCAGGCGATGCAGGAAATAACTTTGGTCTTTCGTGGCGTCGAGCGCCTTCAGCAACTGGTATTCGCGTCCGTGCGGGCCGGCGATCGCGCGCACGCGGGCATAATGCCCGGTGGCGATATGCTCGGCGCCCAGGGCCATGGCGTGGTCGAGAAACGCCCTGAACTTGATTTCAGCGTTGCACAGGACGTCGGGGTTGGGCGTGCGCCCCGCGGAATATTCACGCAGGAACTCGGCGAAAACACGGTCCTTGTACTCAGCGGCAAAATTGACGTATTCGAAGTCCACGCCCACCAGGTCGGCCACGCTGGCGGCGTCGAGCAAATCTTGGCGCGTAGAGCAGTATTCGTCATCGTCGTCGTCTTCCCAGTTCTTCATGAACAGGCCAATGACTTCGTAACCCTGCTGCTTGAGCAGCCAGGCCGTCACAGACGAATCGACGCCGCCAGACATGCCGACGACCACTCGACGGCCTTTGCCAGAAGATGAGCTTAGCGATGCAAGAGACATGATGGCGCTATTTTAAAGGGCGACGGGCTCGCCGGCCGGACGCGGCTCGGCCGCCAGCGAAACCTCCATCAGCCAGGCCCGGAACGCCTGCAGGATAGGCAGGTTGGCCTTTTGCTCGGGATAGCAAAGGTAATAGCCCTGTCGGGCGCGGATCGGCAGTTGCAAGGCGACCGCCAGCCTGCCGTCGT
>DASPIV010000244.1:0-3035 GCA_035628955.1 Bordetella sp. | reverse complement strand
GCGATGCACTTGGTAGCCGCCCAGCTCATTCTTGTCGATATCGATGCCATAGGCCTGCTTGACCACGGGCGGCCCGGCGGCAAAGACCTGCGCCTGGTCGCGCACCATGACCGAAAAATGCGACATCAGCACCTTGATGGCACCCAGGCCGGCGCAGGCGCCCAGCGCCACGCCCACCACGGGTACGGCATCGAGCAAAGGCACCACCGGCCAGGTGGGATACCCGGGTATCTTGCTGCTGCCTTGCTGTTCCAGGAGCTTGACGCTGCCGCCGGCCGTGTCCACCAGCCGCACCAGAGGCATTTTCAGGTCCAGCGCCATGCGTTCGGCATAGATCCATTTATCGGAAATGGTGGCTTCGGACGAGCCCGCGCGCAAGGTGTAGTCATCGGCCGAAATCATGGCCTTGCGGCCTTCGACACGGCCCGAACCGATGATGGCGTTGACCGGCGACAGCGACTGGAAGAAGCCCTGCGCATCGTAGCGGCCTTTGCCGGCGATGCGCCCCAGCTCGCGGAACGACCCGGCATCGCACAGCAGCGCGATGCGTTCGCGTGCGTTCAGGCGTCCGCGCGCCTTGTGCCTGGCCAGCGCTTCCGGTCCGCCCATGGCGGCAGCCTGCTCGCGCCGCTGGGCCAGTTCCTGCCGTTCCGCTTCCCAATCCTGGGCGGCGGGTGCGCCGCGCGTGTCTTCCATGCCTGGTCTCCGTTGGATGCCCGCCTGGATGGCGTATGCGCTACGGGCGGGTCTTGATGAGTTGTTGCGCTTGCAGCGCCTGAATGTCTTCGGGGGCCATGCCCAGCTCTTGCAGCACGGCCTGCGTGTCGGCACCCAGGTCGGGGCCCGTGTGGCGGATATGGCCCGGCGTGCGCGACAGCTTGGGCACCACGCCGGCCTGGGTGGTATGGCCCAGGGTGGCGTGCGGAACGCGCACCAGCATTTCGCGCATGGCGTAGTGCGGGTCGTCGTAGATATCGGCAATGGTGTAAATGCGCGAGGCCGGGATCGATTCGCTGATCAGCAGTTGCTCAAGCGATTCGGCATCGTGTTGGCTGGTCCAGGCGCCGATGATGGCGTCCAGCGCCATCATGTTCTGGCGTTCGCCGCGTGCGCGGATGGTGGCGAAGCGCGGGTCGGCGAGCAGTCCGGGCTGGCCCATGGCATGCGCGAGCCGGCCGAAGACGAGGTTGCTGTTGGCGGCGATCAGCACCCAGGCGCCGTCGGCGCTGGGGTACAGGCTGTTGGGCGCCATGGTGGGCAGGTTGGGGCCCACGCGCTTGGGCACGAAGCCCAGTTTCTCGAAGGCCGGCACGTAGGGTTCCATCTGGCTGAACGAGGTTTCGTACAGGGCCGCGTCCACTACCTGGCCCAGCCCGGTGCGGCCGCGTTCGTGAATGGCAACCATGGCGCCGAAGGCCGCGTACACGGCGGTCAGGTAATCGGTGGTGGCCAGGGCCACGCGCGCGGGCGGACGGTCGGGATCGCCGGTCATGTGGCGCACGCCGCCGAAGGCCTCGCAGATGGCGCCGTAGCCGGGCCGGCTGGCGTAAGGGCCATCCTGGCCATAGCCGCTGATGCGCACCATCACCAGGCCGGGATTGGCGGCCGACAGTGTGTCGTAGCCCAGGCCCAGGCGTTCCATGACCCCGGGGCGATTGTTCTCCACCAGGATGTCGGCCCGGTCGATCAGTGCGCGCGTGATGGCGCGGCCTTGTTCGGACTTCAGGTCCAGCGACACCGAACGCTTGCCGCGCAGGATGGTGGCCGCGTACAGCGAGACGTCGTCGACATGCCGGCCCATCTGGCGCACGCCATCGCCTTCCAGCGGTTCGACCTTGGTGACGTCGGCGCCGAAGTCGGCCATCAGCCGCGCACAGGCCGGGCCGGCGATGGTGGAGCATATTTCCACCACTTTCAGGCCTGCCAGGGGGCCGGGCGAGGGCGCGTTCATGCCCGTCTCCGCAGAGTTTGCTGCGCATCGTCCAGCAGGCGCCGCACGGCCGCGGTCCCGGACTCTTCGACCCGCTGCCGCGAGATGGCGATATAGGCTTGGGCATCGCCGCGCTCGAGTGCCGCGAGCCCCTTGCGCCACAGGGCGGACGAAGTGCGCCGCCGTTCGATCGGTGCCAGGCTGATGTAGGAATAGCGTAGCGTCTGCAGCGACAGCGCGGTCAGCATCTGGGTCAGGCGCGGGTTGTTGCAGTTGCGCACCGACAGGATGGACAGGCGGTACGAGGTTTCGGCGTAGCGGCCCTGGTCGTCTTCCAGGCGGGCCAGGGCCTCCAGTTTTTCCACGCCGGCGCGCAGGGTGGCCAGATATTCGGGGGTATGGCAAGCCGCGATCTTGCGTGCCACGATTTCCAGCAGGCCGACGCGGATCTCGAAGATATCCCGCACTTCGTCCTGGGTCAGGTCGGTGACCACGGCGCCGCGGCGCGGGTAGATGGTGGCCAGCCCTTCGCGCTCGAGGATGCGGATGGCATCGCGCACCGGCCCTCGGCTGACCTGGAAAGAATCGGCCAGGCGCTGCTCGTTCAGGGCATCGCCCGGCAGCAGCTTGCCCTTGATGATGGCGTCGCCCACCTGGGCCGCGATCTGCTCGGGCACGGTCAGGGTAGGGATGTGCTGGCGGTCTTCGAACAAGCGGAAGGCCACCGCGTTTTCCAGATCGGTCAGTAGTTGGCTGGGCTTGGGCACGATGGGAACAACGCAGAAAGAGTTGACCCCATCTTAGAGCACAATCAGATTGTTAACAATATGCTGATTGATAAGGGCCCGCCATCGTCGGCCTGCGGTCCGGAGCGGCGTCCAGGTAGCGGGGGCTACCCGCCCGTCATCATCACTACGGCATCCAGCGCGCAATAGCCTTCGTCCTGGCTCTTGAGCAGGATCGGGTTCACGTCCACGCTGTAGATGTCGGCATGCGTGGCCATCAGCCGTCCAACCGCAACCATCGCGTCGGCCACGGCGCCGATATCCATCGGCGCTTCGCCTCGTACGCCCGCAAAGATCGGAGCGATGCGCAATTGCCGTAG
>DASPIV010000243.1:0-2574 GCA_035628955.1 Bordetella sp. | reverse complement strand
TGCGCCGAGCCCCCCTGTGCGCTGCACGGCGCCTGCCGCTTGTCCGGCGTGCTGGCCGACAGCCTGCAAGTGTTCTACGACGCCCTCAATCGCCACACCCTGGCCGACCTGGTTCGCGCCCCCACCGGCGCAGCAATCATCCGCCTGCATCGGGCCGCGTAGAAAAGCCGCGCTCCCCCAGCGTGGCGCAACATCCCAAGAAACCTTAGGTTATGGCTACCCGTCAGTTTGGCATTTGCCGCGGGAGAGACGGCATCCCAGAATGACTCTTATATTGTCATTCAGGGTGTTCCATGAGGGTATGCATAATCGGCGCCGGGGTGGTCGGCGTGACCTCGGCCTATTTTCTGGCCCGGCAAGGGCACGAGGTCGTGCTGCTCGACAGCCGCGCCCGCCCGGCCACGGTGTCCAGCTATGCCAATGGCGGTCAGCTCAGTTACAGCTATGTGGCGCCGCTGGCCGGCCCCGGGGTGCTGTCCAGCGTGCCTGGCTGGTTGTTGCGTGCCGATTCGCCATTGCGTTTCCGGCCGCGCCTGGATCCCCACCAATGGCTGTGGTGCCTGCAGTTTGCGCTGGCGTGCCGCGCATCGGTGGCGCAGGCGTCCACGGCGCAGTTGCAGGCCTTGTCGTACCTGAGCCGCGACGTGATGCATCACCTGCTCGAACAAGAAGAGCTCGATTTCGGCCATGTGCGCAATGGCAAGCTGATTGCCTATCGCAGCCCCGAATTGCTTGAGAAAGCGCGCCGGCTGGTGTCTTACCAGGCCGGGCTGGGTGCCGAACAGCGGGTGCTGGACGTGGCTGAAACGCTGGCATTGGAGCCGGCTCTGGCTGGGCTGGGCCGCAGCCTGGCGGGGGCGGTCTATACCCCCAGCGAAGAAGCCGGCGATTGCCGGCAGTTTACCGAGGCGCTGTTCCGGCGCCTGAAAGAATTGGGCAATGTCGAATGCCGCATGGCCAGCCCGGTGCACCGGCTGCGCCGCGCGGGCCGCAAGGTCGTTGCCGTCGAAACCGCCACTGGCGATATCGGTGCCGATGCGGTGGTGCTGGCCGCCGGCATGGGCTCGCGCGCATTGTTGAAGCCGCTGGGGCAGGACGTGCCGCTGTATCCGCTGAAGGGCTACAGCCTGAGCGTGCCCCTGGCGCCCGACGACGATACGGCTCCGGCCATCAGTGTGACCGACTACGAACGGCGCATTGTCTATGCCCGCGTAGGCCGGATACTGCGCATCGCGGCCATGGTGGATATCGGCAGCCCGGATGCCGATATCGATCCCGCCCGCATTGCCTTGCTCAAGCGCCAGGTGGGCGAGGCCTTTCCGCATCTGGACCTGAGCCAGGCCGTGCCCTGGGCCGGCCTGCGTCCCGCCACCCCTACCGGCAAGCCGTTGATCGGCGCCAGCCGGGTGGCCGACAACCTGTGGCTGAACATCGGCCAGGGGGCGCTGGGTTTCACGCTGGCATGCGGCAGCGCGGCTTTGTTGACGGCGCAGATGTCGGGCCTGGAATTGCCTATCGATGCCTTGCCGTTCAATCCCTAGCCGCTGGCACCGGGCCGGGCTTCAATGGAAATTGCGGCTGCGTGCCGCCAGCCCGCCCAGCAGGGTCGACAGGTCTACCAGCCGCTGCGCCACCAGGTTGCGTACGTTTTCGACGTTCTGCCAGGTGCCGTATACCCCCAGCAGCGTGGCGCCCAGCAGTTCGCGGCGCTGGCGCTCGATGAGCTCATTGCGCACGATGACGTTGACCGACCCGGTTTCGTCTTCCAGGGTGACGAAGATGGTGCCCTTGGCGGTTTGCGGCCGCTGGCGCACGGTGACCAGGCCGCAGGCGCGTGCCAGGCGGCGGTCGGGGTAATGGTAGAGCACGGCCGCGGGCTCGAAGCGCAAGGCCTGCAGGCGCGGCCGCAGCAGTTCGATCGGATGGCGCCGCAGCGTCAGGCGCAGGCTGCGATAGTCGGCCGAAATCGATTGCCCTTCGGTGGGGGTCGGCAAAGCCGGCGTGCTGGTTTCGACGATATCGGCATCGCGCAACAGGTCGCGGTTGGCGACGCTGACGCTGGCTTCCCAACTGGCCAGGCGCCGATGGCCGGCCAGGCTGCGCAGGGCGTCGCCGGCAGCCAGCGCGTCGAGTTCGTGGCGGGACAACGCCGCGCGGCGGCCCAGGTCGCGCGTATCGGCGAATGGGCGCGCGGCGCGTGCTTGCTCGATGCGGCGGCCGGCATCTTCCGACAGGCCCTGCACCTGGTTCAGGCCCAGCCGCACGGCGGGCCGTTGAGCGGATCCGGGCAGGGCTTCCAGCGATGCTTCCCAGCCGCTGACGGCGGCATCGGCCGGCAACACGACCACATCGTGGCGGCGGGCATCCTGCACCAGTTGGGCCGGCGCATAGAAGCCCATGGGCTGCGAATTGAGCAGCGCCGCCAGGAACGCCTCGGGCTCGTGGCACTTGAGCCAGGAACTGGCATAGGCCAGCAATGCGAAGCTGGCGGCATGGCTTTCCGGAAAGCCATATTCGCCGAAGCCTTCGATCTGGCGGATGATGGCGGCGGCGAATTCGGGGGTGTAGCCGTTT
>DASPIV010000242.1:0-13671 GCA_035628955.1 Bordetella sp. | reverse complement strand
TGCAAACCGCTACCATCGCCAGCGCGCTGCCGTTCTCCGTTATTTTGTTGCTGGCGATATGGGGGCTGTTCAAGGCGTTGAAGCTCGATGCCACCAAGCGCGGCATCCGCTACCAATCCTTGACGCTGTCGCGCCCGGCGCGCAGCGGACAATCCTGGGAACGCCGGTTGCGCAACATGGTCATGATGCCTCGCCGTGCGCACGTGCTGCGTTTCATTGCCGAGGTAGCCACCCCGGCGCTGGAAGACGTGGCAGACGAATTGCGCAAGCAGGGATATATGGTGGACGTTCGCGAAGATCCGGACGACGGTTCGGTGGCCATGGATGTGTCGCACGGCCAGCATCTGGATTTCTCGTATGCGGTCAGACCCGAATCCTTCGTGCGGCCCAGCCTGACCCCTAGCGAAGACAGCAGCGAAGAAGAGCGCAAGTATTTCCGCGCCGAGGTGCATTTGCGCGAGGGCGGCCAAGACTACGACATCATGGGGTGGAGCCGCGATGCTGTCATTGGCGACATCCTCGACCAGTACGAGCGGCATCGCCATTACCTGCACATGGTGCGCTGAGGGCCGCCAAATTGACACTGCGCGCCGCGCGGGGTAGATTGCCTTTTCTTCCATACGCTGCGCGCTTTATTTCATGTTTTCGGCCATCCGCCTCGTGTTCCGCCTTCGCGCCTCCGGCGCGGTGGCGCGTTGCATCGGCCTGAAATCCAAAAAACAGCGGCTCATCTGACCGGAGCTGGCTGTTCCGTCAGATGGGCGACGGAACGGCGGCAATCCGGCGGCGCGGCGCGCTGCATGCTTTCCTCCAGCATCCCGAGCACTTCTGCACGGTTTCCCCTAGCGGTCCGTCTTGCAGGAGTGTGTCATGGCTATTTCTTGTTCTACTTCGGCGGCAGTATTCCAGGGCGTATGGGTGCCGCTGGTGACGCCTTTTTCCGGTGCTTCGATCGACGGCGGCGCCTTGCGGCGCCTGGTGCGCCACTGTGCCGCCGCCGGCGTGGACGGCCTGGTGGTCTGCGGCAGCACCGGCGAGGCGGCCGCGCTGGATGACGCCGAGCAATTGGCGGTGCTGGATACCGTGCTGGACGAGGCTGGCGGGCTGCCGGTCGTGATGGGCCTGGCCGGCAACCACCAAGGGCACGCGCTGCAGCGCCTGGCCGCGTTCGGCACCCGGCCCCTGGCCGGTGTGCTGGTGCCGGCGCCGTATTACGTGCGGCCCGGCCAGCAGGGTGCGCAGGCCTACTTCCACACGCTGGCCGACGCCTCGCGCGTACCGCTGGTGCTGTACGACATTCCCTATCGCACCGGCGCGACGCTGGACACCGATACGCTGCTGGCCTTGGCCGGGCACGGCAATATTGCCGCCGTGAAGGATTGCGGCGGCTCGCTGGACAAGACGGCCGCGCTTATCGCCCATGGCGGGCTGCGGGTGATGGCCGGCGAAGACCTGCATGCCTTGTCCACGCTTTGCCTGGGCGGCAGCGGGATGATCGCGGCGGCCGCCCACATCCGCCCCGACCTGTACGTGGCGCTGGACCGTGCCGTGCGGGCCCGCGATCTGGATACCGCGCGGCGGTTGTTCCACGCCCTGGCGCCGGTGATCCGGCTGGTGTTCGCCGAGCCCAATCCGGGGCCGCTGAAGGCCTGGCTGGCCTGCCAAGGGCTGCTGTCCGACGCGTTGCGCCCGCCCATGCCACCCGCTAGCGCCGCCCTGGCGGCCCGCCTGGCGCAGGCCGTGGCGGCGCTGGACCAGGCGTTTCCCCCGCCAGCCCAGTCCAGGCTTGCGCCCTTGCCGGGCCAGGCGGTGGCAGCTTGAGGCGAGCAGATTGCTATGATGCGGCCATCCTGGGCAGCCCCGACGCGGACGACGGACTTTCATGGCGCAAGCATTCCAATCGCTATCGGCTTGGCAGGTCATGTTCGCCGGCCTGCTGTTCTTCGGGGGCATCTACCTGCTGTTCGGCACGGCCACATGGTTGCTGACTCGCCGTGTGCTGCCGGCCCTGGGTGTCGGCGGCATGCTGGACGCCCGTCCGCTCGCGCCCGGCCAGCTGCGGCGCGAGCTGGCGCAGTCGGGCATCTCGGTGCTGATCTTCGGGCTGGGCATGATCTTTCCGTGGGGCCTGCTGCAACTGGGCTGGGCGCGCCTGGACCCGGACGCCGGCGCGGGCCGGATCATGCTCGAGATCCTGGTGCTGGTGGCCTGGAACGATGTGCACTTCTGGATCAACCACCGGCTGCTGCATACGCGCCTGCTGCGCCGTTTCCACCTGCCGCATCATCGTTCGGTCGTGACCACGCCGTTCTCGACCTACAGCTTTCATCCCATCGAGGCCCTGATGCTGGGCAATGTGATTCTGCTGCCCATGATGCTGCACGACTTCAGTTTCTGGTCCTTGTTCTCGGTGCCGTTGTTCAGCCTGTTCTTCAATTGCGTGGGGCACGCCAACTACGATTTTTTCCCGCGGGTCTCGTATGCGCACTGGTTCGCCGCCAGCCGCCGGCACCATTTGCACCATGCCTGCTATCACGGCAACTACGGGTTCCAGTTCACGTTCATGGACCGGCTGTTCCGTACCCGCCTGCAGGCCGACGCCGCGGCCGCGCAACTGGGCGCGGCCCGCCAGCGAGATGCGCTTGCCCGCCGCGCCTAGGCCGCCGGCCTGGCGCCGCCGCGCGCTGCGCAACGGGCGCGATGTGCAAAGCCTGGCTTATATGGCGGCGCTGCCCGCGCTGATGGCCTGGCAGTGGGTATACGGCCTGCATTGGCTGCTGTATGGCCTGACGCTGTTCCTGACGCTAGGCATAGGCGTGGTGCACCACAACCATGCTCACCTGCGCATGTGGCGCCGCCGGGCGGCCAACCGGGCCACCGACATGGCGCTGACGTTGCTGCAAGGCCATCCGACTTTCGTGTTCTTTCCCGCGCATGCGGGCAACCATCACCGCCACAAGCATGGCGCCCGCGACCTGGCGCGCACCTATCGCTACGGTGGCGACACCAATCATTTGCTGGGCTACCTGCTGCATCCATTGCAGGCGGCCTGGACGCTGTACCCCTTGTTCTGGCGCTGGCTGGCGCGGCTGCGACGGCATCGTCCGGGTGCCTGGCGCTATTGCCTGTGGCAGTACGCCGCCTGGCTGGGCCTGTGGGGCGGCCTGCTGGCCGCCAACCCGGGCAAGGCGCTGGTGCTGGTCATCTTGCCGCAGCTGCACGGCTTGCATTGGCTGCTGGCCACCAACTATCTGCAGCACGCGCACACCGACGGCGGCCCGCAACGGCATGCACGCTTGAGCTATGCCCGCAATTTCGAAGGCCTGGTCAACCCGCTGCTGTTCAACATCGGCCTGCATACGGCCCACCACGAGCATGCGCGCGCGCACTGGTCGGAACTGACGCGCCTGCATGTACAGCACTATCGCCATCGCCTCGATCCGGCGCTGCTCGAACCCGGCCTGGCGCCCTACATGCTGCGCGTATTCGTGCTGGGACTGGCCTGGCCTCGTTATCGCAGCCGTACGCTGATGCGCCCCGAACACATTGTCCAAGACTAGGAGTGTGCCTTTCCCATGCCCGTTGCCTTTGATCGCGTCTACCTGGAAAGCGCCGGCTATTTCATGCCGGGCGAACCCGTGGCCAACCAGGACATGGACCGCTACATTGCGCCCTTGAACCGCATGTCGGGCCGCATCAAGCAGCGCATCCTGGCAGAGAACGGCATCAAGCAGCGCTACTACGCCATCGACGAGGCGGGCAATACGCGCATCACCAACGCCGCGCAGGCAGCGCATGCCATCCGCGATTGCCTGCGCCGGCAGGACCACAGCCTGGCCGATGTGTCGCTGCTGGCCAGCGGCTCGTCGGGCGGAGACGCCCTGATGCCGGGCTTCGCCAACATGATCCAGGGCGAACTGGCAGCCCCGCCGATGGAGGTCGTGTCGGTGCATGGTATTTGCGCCGCGGGTGTGTCGGCCATCCAGGCGGCCGCGCAAGGTATCGAGCTGGGGGCGCATCGCCATGCGCTGGCCGTGGCCAGTGAAATGCCGTCGCGCCTGTTCAAGCGTGCGCGGTTCGCGGCGCGCGGCTACGACGCCGATTTCGATGCGCACTTCTTGCGCTGGATGCTGTCGGATGGCGCCGGCGCGGTCTTGCTGGGCAACCGCGGCGCGGCGCTGCCGGGCGCTTCGGCGGGCGTGCGGCTGCGGTTGAAATGGGTGCACCAGCGTTCCTTCTCTGGCGATTACCCGGTCTGCATGCAGCTGGGCCTGCCGGCCGAGGGCGGCCAGGGCCATCTGGACTATGGCTCGTGGGCCGAGGCCGAAGCGGCTGGCGCCTTGGCGCTGCGCCAGGACATCCGGCTGCTGCCGCATTTGTTCGACATCGGCATCCATGAATACGCCGGGCTGGTGCGCGACGGATGGGTCGACCCCGATCGCATCGACCACTTCCTGTGCCATTACTCGTCCGAGAAATTCATTCCGGTGGTGGAAGACCTGATGGACAAGGCCGGCCTGTCCGTACCGCGCGAGCGCTGGTTCAGCAACCTGGCCTGGCGCGGCAATACAGGCGCGGCGTCGATCCTGATCATGCTGGCCGAATTCCTGGAGACGCATGCGCTCGAGCCGGGCCAGCAAGTGTTCTGCTATATCCCGGAATCGGGGCGCTTCATGACGGCGTACATGCTGTTCGAAGCCGAGGCCGCCGATGCGCCCGCCATGGCCGGCGGAGCCCGGCCGCCGGTTACGGCCGGCCCCCCGGCCCCCAGCGACGACGCCGATGCCATTGCGCCGCCGCACGACCCCGGCAGCGCGCCGCAGGGCCTGGGCCCGCTGTTGACCGAGCTGGCGTCGATCTGGCATGACTATCGTTCGCGTGTGTGGCGTACGCCGGTGGTGCGCCGCCTGCGCGAACGCCGCTTCACCGCGGCCGACTACGTGAACTGGATGGCGCAGTGGATTCCGCAGGTGCGCGAAGGCAGCAAGTGGATGCGCGAAGGCGCGGCTTCGCTGGGCGACACTTATCGGCCGCTGGCCGAGCTGATCGGCGTGCACGCCGGCGAAGAGCAGAACGATTTCCAGATCCTGTTCCAGGACTATCGCAAGGCGGGCGGCGCCGAGACCGATATCGATGCGTTGCGCCGCAATCCCGGCGGTGAAGCGCTCAATGCCTATCTGCATGCACTGGCGGCCACGCGCGACCCGATCGGCCTGCTCGGCGCCATCTATATCATCGAGGGCACCGGCCAGCGTATCGTGCCGGCGTTGCTGCCGCTGCTGAAGGCCAGCCTGGACTTGCCGCCCGACCGGTTCCGGTTCCTGGAATACCATGGCCACAACGACGAAAATCATCTGGCGCGCTGGCTGATGGCAGTGGAACTGGCGCTGGACGTCGACGACAGCGGGCAGGCGGAACGCCGTATCGTGGACACCGCCCGCCGCACCGCGGCGCTTTACCTGATGCAGTTCCATCACGTGATGGAGGCCGACCCCGCATGAACCCCCGCACGCCCGATTTCCTGACGCGCGAGTACGATCCCGCCGATCCCAGCCCCTGGCTGGCGCTGTACCTGGACCGCAGCACCCCCTTGCCCGATACCGTGAAAGAGGCATGGCTGGCCGATTCCAGTTGCGGATCGCGACAATACTTGCTGCCTTTCCTGCGGCCCCTGGCGCGGGCGTTCATCATCCTGATCCAGATCGTCAAGACCTTCCTGCCGCGCAAGTGGTCGCATTCGAAGCTGCTGCACCGCATTCTGGCGTGGGGGCTGGAACACTTCGTATCGCCCGAGGCCAATTGGCTGATCCTGCGCCACTTCCATCTGGGTTCGCAGATCCTGGCGTTCATCGCGCGCAATGCGCCGGTGCCGGTGGCGACCACACCGCTGGAGCCACGGGGCATCGCCGATCTGAAAGACGAAATGTTCGTCAAGCACGACCTGAACCTGTTCAACTTCGTCATCCGCCTGAACCGCACCCTGCGCGAGGCCGGCGTGGAAATGCAGGCGCCCGCGCAGGCCGATTTCTCGATGGTGCGCGACCCTGGCCTGCAACTGGCCGACATGCCGCGCCGCCGCCGTAATTTCCTGGACCTGCAAAGCGCCATCGAACTGTTCACGCCGCTTTATCAACTGATGCTGACCGACAACGATTTCTGGCGTGCCGCCAACTCGCTTCAGCTCGACGAAACAGTAGGCATCTACGCCGCGCAGATACTGGGCGCCCCGCAGCACCTGATCCTGGTCAACAACAAACATCCGCTGGTGCCCATGTCCACCTTGCGGGCCGGTTATCGCCTGGTGTTGCACGGCTTGTCGACCGAGATGCTGCATAGCCTGTTGATGCAGATGAAGGCCGAAGCCGAGGGACACGCGGCAGTTTCCCCGGTGTGACCAGGGTTGCCCCGGGCACCTGGTGGTTCTTCAAGCCACCGCCGGGTCTTTGCGGCGCGCCATCCGCAATAACGGCAGGCCGGCCGCCAGCATCACGATGCCCAGCAACGCCCCCAGGCCCGCGTAGCGCGCGCTGGACCACACCAGGCCGGCGCAGGTCAGTGCGAACAGCAGCGGCGTCAACGGGTACAGCGGCACACTGAACGGCCGCACGCGGTGCGGATGCAGGCGGCGCAGGCGCCATACGGCCGCTGCCACCAGCAGCATGAAGAACCAGAACACCGGCGCGGTATAGGCCACCATGGCCTGCACGCCGTTATCGGCCAGCGTCCCGAAGCCCACTAGCGCCAGTGTGATAATGCCTTGCACCAGCAGTGCCCGGGTGGGCGCCTGGCCGCGCGCCGACCAGGTGCCCAGCCGGCGCAGCGCCGGCACGTCGTCGCCGAGCGCCACGTACACGCGCGCGCCGGTCATGATAGTGCCGTTGATGGTACTGAGCGCCGTGCAGCACACCAGCAGGCTGAGCAGCACCGCGGCATGCGGCCCCGCTGCGATCTGCATGACATCGGCGCCCACCGCGCTGGCCTGGCGCAGCCCTTGCAGGCCGAACATGTCCAGCAGTGCAATATTGGCCAGGAAGTAAATGCTGGTGACCACAGCCGTGCCGATCAACAGCACCCGGCTCATGTTGCGGGCGGGATCGCGCAACTCGCCCGACAGGTAGGCCGACTCGTTCCAGCCGCCGTAGGTAAGCAGTACATACACCATCCCCAGGCCCAGCATGCTGGCCAGGCCCTCTTGGGGCGGCGGGCTGTTGCCGGCCAGCGCTTGCGCGGGGGCATCGCCCGCCAGCATGCCGGCGACCACCACGGCTACCAGCGCGATTACCGTGGCCGCGGTGAATACGATCTGCATGCGCCTGGACGGCTGGGTGCCCGCGATGTTCAGGACGGTAAGCGCCACGACGGCCAGGGCCGCGTGCAGCGCCGCGCCCTGTGCGCCCAGGTCGAGCAATTGCTGGGCATAGTCGCCATAGATGAATGCCACCGCCGCGATCGCGCCAGTCTGGATGACCGTGCAGCGCGCCCAGGCGAACATCAGCCCGGTACGCGCGCCCCACGCAAGCGCCAGGTAGCGGTACTCGCCGCCGGAGTCCGGGTAGGTAGAACCCAGTTCGGCGTAGCACAGCGCTCCCAGCAGCATGACGCCGCCCCCAGCCAGCCACAACAGCATATACATGGCGGGCGAGCTGGCATGCTGTGCCACCAGGGGCGGGAAACCGAAAATGCCAATGCCGATCACGACGCCGACCAGCACGGCCACGGCATCCAGCACCGACAGGCCGGCGGGCCGGCCCTGGGGCGAAGCGGCCGCGCTCATTGCGCTTGCCTGACGGCCTGCCAGCCTTGCTCTGCGCCGTCGGCCGCCAGCGGCGCGATGGTGTCGCCGCGTACCTGGCCCACGAACTGCATCGGCCTGCCGCCGTCGTCGAGCACCAGGTTCAGGCGATCGCCGCGCAACACGGCTTGCGACACGCCCAATTGCGCATCGTTGCGCCGCGCGGTGGCAGTGACTTTTTGAAAGTGCTGCGACATCTGCACCGTGATCGGGCCATCGGGATGCTGGATCTGCCAGGTGCCCGCCACCTTTGCAGGCACGATCCATAAATACAGCGATCGGCCCGCCACGTTCTCGTATTGGTCGCTGTCCCAGTCGCCCATGGTGAACGCGTGCGATATCACCCTGGTGCCCGGTGCCAGGTCGCTGAGAATGCGCGGGCGCAGCTTCAGGTTGACGTCGGGCAGCAAATACATGGTCAGCACCGTGGCTTTCGAGATATCGGTTTCGAACAGGTTCTGCTGCACGAAGCGCACGCGGTCTTGCACTCCCGCCTTGCTGGCGTTGGCGCGGGCTTCGGCAATGCGTTCGGGGTCGATGTCGATGCCGGTGGCCCGCGTGGCCTTGCGGTCGCGCACCGCGGCAATGGCGATGCGGCCATCGCCCGAGCCCAGGTCTATGACCGTGTCCTGCGGGCCGACATAGGCCATGTCGAGCATCCTGGCCACCGCGTCGTCGGGTGTAGGCACAAAGGGCACATCCAGCCGGACCGGGTCGGCGGCCCAGGCTGGCGTGGCGGCCAGGACCAGTGTGGCGGCCAGCGCGGCCAGGGCGTGGCGGCGGGGCAGGACGGGCGTGGAGGGGGCGGGCCGAGTCGCGGACATGGGAGTCTCCGGTGGACGTGCGATCGGCCTTGCAACTACCGGCCCGGCACGTTACTGACAACAAACTGAACAAAATCATCGATGCTACGCTCGCAACTTTCAACCCTTGTTACGTCTGGTCAACGCCTGCGCCGCGACCGGGGCTGGAGCGCATCATTAGGGCCTGCCCGGGTAGCCAGCGGCGCGCGGGTGTTCTACAACGCAGCACCAAGCGGCCGGCTGGGTTCCAAGCCGGGCATACCCAGGAGAGCGCATTCCATGGCCACCGACCCCGGCGGTACCGATCTGGTGTTCGATTACATCGTGGTGGGCGCCGGATCGGCCGGCTGCCTGCTGGCCAACCGGCTGTCGGCCGACGCCGGCAAGCGTGTCCTGCTGCTCGAAGCCGGCGGGCGGGACAACTGGCACTGGATCCACATCCCGGTGGGCTATCTGTATTGCATTGGCAATCCACGCACCGACTGGTGCTACCGCACCCAACCCGATCCCGGCCTGAACGGACGCAGCCTGGGCTATCCGCGCGGACGCGTGCTGGGCGGCAGCTCGTCGATCAACGGCATGATCTACATGCGCGGCCAGCGTGCCGACTACGATGGCTGGGCCGCGCTGGGCAATGCCGGCTGGGGCTGGGACGAAGTGCTGCCCTTCTTCAAGCGCAGCGAGGACCACCATGCCGGTAGCAGCGATTTCCATGGTGCCGGCGGCGAATGGCGGGTCGAGCGCCAGCGCCTGTCGTGGGATCTGCTCGACGCATTCCGGGCCGCGGCCGCGCAGGCCGGTATTCCGTCTGTGTCCGACTTCAACCAGGGCGACAACGAAGGCTGCGATTATTTCGAAGTGAACCAGCGCCGCGGCGTTCGTTGGAGCGCGGCCAGCGCCTTCCTTAAACCCGCGGCCGGTCGGCCGAACCTGCATGTGATCACGGGCGCGCGGGTGTCGCGCGTGGTGTTCCAGAACCGTCGCGCCGATGGCGTTGCCTTCCGCCTGGACGATGGCACGGAAAAGATCGCCCGCGCGCGTGCCGAAGTCATTCTGGCGGCCGGCGCCATCGGCTCGCCCCAGTTGCTGCAGGTCTCGGGCGTGGGGCCGGCCGCCCTGCTGCAGGCGCGCGGTGTGCCGGTGGTGCACGATCTGGCGGGCGTGGGAGAAAACCTGCAAGACCATTTGCAACTGCGCATGGTTTATCGCGTGACGGGCGCCAAGACCTTGAACGCCATAGCCGGTACCTTGTGGGGCAAGGCAATGATGGCCGCGCAGTACGCCATGTGGCGGCGCGGTCCGCTCAGCATGGCGCCGTCGCAATTGGGCGCCTTTGCGCGTTCCGGCCCGGACCAGGCGCGCGCCAATGTCGAATACCACGTGCAGCCGCTGTCCCTGGAAAAATTCGGCGAACCGCTGCATGCATTCCCGGCGTTCACGGCATCGGTCTGCAACCTGCGCCCCACCAGCCGGGGCCATGTGCGCATTGCCAGCCCACAGGCCGACGATCATCCCGAGATCCTGTGCAACTACCTTGCCACCGAGGCCGACCGGCGCGTGGCGGCCGAAAGCCTGCGGCTGACCCGCCGCATCGTGGCGCAGCCGGCGCTGGCCGGCTACGCGCCGGAAGAATACAAGCCGGGCAATGCTTGCCAGACTGACGAAGAGCTGGCGCGCGCCGCCGGCGATATCGGCACGACCATCTTCCATCCGGTAGGCACCTGCAAGATGGGCGTGGACGCCCTGGCCGTGGTCGATCCGCAGTTGCGCGTGCACGGGTTGCAAGGGCTGCGCGTGATCGATGCCTCCATCATGCCCACCATCACCTCGGGCAACACCAATTCGCCCACCATCATGATTGCCGAGAAAGGCGCCCACTTGCTGCGATGAGAAAGCGCTGCGGTATAGTCCGAAAGTTTTCGCGCACGGTTTGTCCGGCTCGCCCCGGCCCCGCGCGCGTCTGTTCCGGGATGTACTACTGATGCCTGACACAATCGAACTTCTTGCCACCGTACTGTTCGCGGTGGCAGTGATCCATACGTTCTCGGTGCCTGTTTTCGCGCGGTTGGCGCATCGCAACGGCCCGCATGCGGGATGCTGGCACCTGCTGTCCGAAGTCGAGGCCGTGTTCGGCGTGTGGGCCTTCGTGCTGATCGTGTCCATGGCGCTGCTGCGCGGCAGCGAGACCGCCATCCAGTACATGGATACGCGCAATTTCACCGAGCCGCTGTTCGTGTTCGTGATCATGGTGGTGGCCGCCAGCCGCCCCATCCTGGAACTGGTGGGCCTGATGGTGCGCAGCCTGGCGCGCCTGCTGCCTATGCAGCGCGAAGTGGCCACCTTCTTCGTGGTGATGTCCTTCGTGCCGCTGGGCGGCTCGTTCATTACCGAGCCGGCTGCCATGACGCTGGCCGCCATATTGCTGCGCGACGGCTACTTCCGCGTGGCCGGCCATACGCGTTTCAAGTACCTGGCGCTGGGTGTGCTGTTCGTCAACGTGTCCATCGGCGGCGTGCTCACGGCCTATGCGGCCCCGCCGGTGCTGATGGTGGCCTCGACTTTCGGCTGGGACACCGCCTTCATGGCCACTCACTTCGGTTGGCGCGCCGCCATTGCGGTGTTCATCAACGCCGCCATCCTGACCTGGATATGTCGCGACGCGCTGACCAGCCGCAGCATCGGCACCGGCAGCGGGGTCAATGCCGCCGCCGATACGTCGGGGCGCGAACCGGTGCCCCTGGCCGTGATACTGGTGCATCTGGTTTTCCTGGTGGGTGTGGTGATGACGGCACATCACCCCGCGGTATTCCTGGGCCTGATGATGATGTTCATGGGGTTCTCGCACGCTTATCGGCGCCATCAAGACCGCCTGCTGATCCGCGAAGGCCTGATGGTGGGCTTTTTCCTGGCCGGCCTGGTGGTGCTGGGCGGCCTGCAGAAATGGTGGCTGCAAGATCTGTTGGGCGGCCTGGAGCCTGCCGTGCTGTTCTGGGGCGCCACCGCACTGACCGCCATTACCGACAATGCGGCACTGACCTACCTGGGCTCGCTGGTGGAAGGCGCCAGCCCCACCTGGCACTACATGCTGGTGGCCGGCGCGGTCACCGGTGGCGGCTTGACCGTCATCGCCAATGCCCCCAACCCGGCCGGTTATGCCATTTTGCGGCCGTTTTTCCCCGACGAGGCCATCTCGGCGGGGCGGCTGTTCCTGTCGGCGCTGCTGCCCACTCTGGTGGCCGCCGGCCTGTTCCTGTTGCCGGTGGGGCCCTAGGGCGGGTCACGCAAAGCCGCCGCGCCGGCTTTTTTGGCAAAAACCGCTAAAATTCAATACTTTCCCGTATTGATCCGGCGCCGCCTGGCCGCTGCCCGCTTGCCGTGGGTGGTGAAACGGCGGTTTTTGATGCGCCGGTGCGCCTGGAACCTTCCAAATCATGCCTATCTATGCCTATAAGTGCAGCGCCTGCGGCCATGCCAAAGACGTACTGCAGAAGATGTCCGATGCGCCGCTGTCGGTTTGCCCCGAATGCGGCGAGGCCACGTTTTCCAAGCAGGTGACTGCCGCCGGCTTCCAGCTCAAGGGTTCGGGCTGGTATGTCACGGATTTTCGCAACGGGCAGGGCGGCCAGGGCGCCGCCAAGTCCGACAAACCCAAGGCTGACACCGACAGCGCCAAGGCCGGCACCGACAGTGCCGCCAAGACCGATGCGCCGGCCAAGAGCGACACCGCCGCGCCCGCGGCGGCGCCGCCTGCTGCCCCGGCGGCGTCCTGAGCCGCATCGGGGTCACGTCGTATGCGCGTCATCAAGAAGTACTTCATCACCGGGCTGCTGATCTGGGTTCCGCTGGCCATCACCCTTTGGGTGCTGGGCCTGCTGATCACAACCCTGGAAGGCTTCGTGCCCAGCTTCTTGTCGTCGCAGTCGCTGGTTGGCATCGACATCCCGGGTTTCCGCTTCGTGCTGGTCATCCTGGTGGTGCTGTTGACCGGCGTGTTCGCCGCCAACCTGCTGGGCCGCACCCTGCTCGAGCAATGGGAAGCCCTGCTGGGCCGCATCCCGCTGGTGCGCTCCATTTACAATTCGGTCAAGCAAGTCAGCGACACGGTGCTGGCGCCCAACGGCCAGGCGTTTCGCCAGGCCGTACTGGTGCAGTACCCGCGTGCCGGCTCATGGACCATCGCCTTCCTGACGGGCGTGCCCGGCGGTGAAGTCGCCGGCTATCTGCCCGGCGAGCACATCAGCGTCTATGTGCCCACCACGCCGAATCCCACGTCGGGGTTCTTCCTGATGATGCCGCGCGAACACGTCGTTGAACTGCAGATGAGCGTGGACGCAGCCTTGAAGTACATCGTTTCCATGGGCGTCGTGGCGCCGCCGGTCCAGCCGGCCGCGGCAGCCGCCCCCATCCCCGCGGCCCCTGCCGTCGATTCGTAATTTTTACGCTGGACACCAGCACCTAGGAGTCATCCCGCAATGCGTACCTGCTACACCGGCGAGGTTTGTCGCGATCATCTCGGCCAGACTGTCACCCTGTACGGTTGGGTGAACCGCCGCCGCGACCACGGCGGGGTCATCTTCATCGACCTGCGCGATCGCGCGGGCCTGGCGCAGATCGTGTTCGATCCCGACAATGCCGCCTTCGCCACCGCCGAGCGCCTGCGCAACGAATTCTGCATACGCGTCACGGGCTTGGTGCGCCTGCGCCCCGAAGGCACGGCCAACCCCGAACTGGCTTCGGGCGAGATCGAAGTGCTGTGCAAAGAGGTCGAGATTCTCAACGCCTCGATCACGCCGCCATTCCAGCTCGACGACGACAATCTTTCCGAAACCACGCGCCTGACGCACCGCGTGCTGGACCTGCGCCGCCCGCAGATGCAGCGCAACCTGATGCTGCGCTACCGTGTGTCGATCGAGGTGCGCAAGTTCCTGGACCAGTTGGGGTTCATCGACATCGAGACTCCCATGCTGACCAAGAGCACGCCCGAAGGCGCGCGCGACTACCTGGTGCCCTCGCGCGTGAATGCCGGGCATTTCTTCGCGCTGCCGCAGTCGCCGCAACTGTTCAAGCAAATGCTGA
>DASPIV010000241.1:0-11386 GCA_035628955.1 Bordetella sp. | reverse complement strand
CCGGGCCAACCAGGCCATGGGCTACTTCGAGGCGCTCGAAGACGCCGCGCGCCTGGGGGGCGCCGATTCCGCCGTCCGTATCAAGGCCGCGGCCTCGACCCTGCGCAGCGACTATCCGTCCACCGGCTACGCCGCGCGCGGCGCCCTGGTTGCCGCCCATGCGCTCAAGCAGCAAAGCGATGCGGCCGGTGCGCGCGAACAGCTCGAATGGCTGGCTGCGCAGTCCAAGCATGCGGCGCTGCAGCCCGTGGCGCGTGTGCGCCTGGCCGGCCTGTTGCTCGACCAGAAGCAGTACGACGCTGCCCTGGCGCAGCTTAACAATCCGCCGCCGGCTTTTGCCGCGCTGTATGCCGATCGCCGCGGCGATATCCTGGCCGCGCAGGGCAAGCCGGAAGATGCCCGCAAGGCATGGCAGGCTGCGCTCGATGAGCTCGGCGCCGCCGATCCCCTGCGGCAAGCCGTGCAACTGAAACTGGACGCCCTCAGCGGAGCCTGACCGTATGCCTAACTTCCGTTTTGGCCGCGCGTGGCGCGGCGCCGCCCTGGCTGCCAGCCTGCTCGCCCTGGCGGGCTGCTCGATGTTCTCCAGCAACGACGAGCGCTACGAACCCGCGCCGCTTACCGAATACGCGCCCGGCATGTCGGTGCGCACGATCTGGTCTACCTCGATCGGTAGCGGTTCCGGGTTCGGATTCGTGCCAGCCGTGGTGGGCGACGCGGTCTACGCGGCCGCGCCCAACGGATCGGTTGCCAAGCTCGAAATGTCCAGCGGACGCGTGCTCTGGAAAGCCTCGGCCGATACCAAGCTGTCGGCCGGCGTCGGCAGCGATGGCACCACCACTGTCGTCGCCTCGCCCCTGGGCGAAGTCATTGCTTTCGACGATACCGGCAAGGTCAAGTGGAAGGCGCAAGCCAGCAGCGACGTCTCCATTGCTCCGGTGGTGGGCTACGGGGCGGTCGTGGTGCGCAGCGGCGACTACCGCATCCAGGCATTCAACATCGAAACCGGCGAACGCCTCTGGAGCCTGCAGCGTCCCGGGCCGGCGTTGGCCTTGCGCAGCAACGCGCAAATGGTCATGGCCGAAGGCCTGGTCATCACCGGCCTGCCCGGCGGCAAACTGCTGGCCATCAACGTGGGCAGCGGCAATGTCCAATGGGAAGGCACCGTGGCCACGCCGCGCGGCGCCAGCGACCTCGAGCGCCTGACCGACGTGGTCGGCGCACCGCGCATTGCCGGTAGCCTGCTGTGCGCGGTCGCCTACCAGGGCCGTATCGTCTGCTTCGACGTCACACAGGGCGGGCGCCCGCTGTGGGCCAAAGATTTCTCCAGCGCCAGCGGCATGGCACTGGATGGGCAGTTTGCCTACGCGCCCGACCAGCATGGCGTGGTCAGCGCTTTCGCGCTCGACAGCGGTACCAATGTCTGGAAACAGGCCGCCCTGAAGAATCGCCAACTGACGTCGCCGGCCATGCTGGGCAGCGCCGTGGCGGTGGGCGACCTCGACGGCTATGTGCATTTCCTGTCGCGCAGCGATGGCAGCCTGCTGGCGCGCTTGTCGGTGGGCGGTGGCGCCATTGTGTCGCCTCCCCTGACCACGCCGCAAGGCGTTCTGGTGCAGAACGGCGACGGCAATCTTGTGCTCATCGGCACCAACTAACTCAAATCTCCGGCCCTACCGTGTCTTTCAAGCCCGTCGTCGCCCTGGTCGGCCGCCCCAATGTGGGCAAGTCGACTCTCTTCAACCGCCTGACGCGCTCGCGCGCGGCATTGGTTGCCGATTACTCCGGCCTGACGCGCGACCGCCATTATGGCGAGGGCAGGGTGGGCGATACGCCTTTCATCGCGATCGACACCGGCGGCTTCGAGCCGGTGGCCAAAACCGGCATCCTGCGCGAAATGGCCCGTCAGACCCGCCAGGCCATCGCCGAAGCCGACGTGGTGGTATTCCTGGTCGATGCACGTGCCGGGGTCAACGCGCACGATCACGAAATTGCCCAGTTGCTGCGCAAGTCGGGCCAACAGCGCGTGATCCTGGCGGTGAACAAGGCCGAAGGCATGGGCGTGGGCAACGCCACCAGCGAGTTCCACGAACTCGGCCTGGGTACGCCCTATCCGATTTCCGCCGCGCATGGCGACGGTATCGTCGATCTCATCGAGCTCGCGCTGCAGGGGCTGGTCGAGCCCGAACCCGAACCTGATCCCGATGCCGCAGGCGTCGTAGACCTTCCGCCCGACCACCGCATCAAGCTGGCTATCGTTGGCCGCCCCAACGTGGGTAAATCCACCCTTATCAACACGCTGCTGGGCGAAGAGCGGGTCATCGCGTTCGACCTGCCCGGCACTACCCGCGATGCCATCGAGATCGACTTCGAACGCGACGGCCGCAAGTACACCCTGATCGACACGGCGGGCCTGCGGCGGCGCGGCAAGGTGTTCGAGGCAGTCGAGAAGTTCTCGGTCATCAAGACCCTGCAGGCCATCGAGGCCAGCAATGTCGTGCTATTGATGCTCGATGCCCAGACCGAAGTCTCTGATCAAGACGCCCACATCGCCGGCTTCGTGCTCGAAACGGGCCGCGCCGTGGTGGTGGCCATCAACAAGTGGGACGGCCTGGACACCGATCAGCGCGAGCGCATCGAGCGCGAATTCCAGCGCAAACTGCGCTTCCTGTCGTTTGCGCCCATGCACACCATCTCGGCCCTGAAAAGCCAGGGCATCAAGCCCGTGCTCAAGTCGGTGGTATCCGCGCACGCCGCGGCCTTCGCCAACCTGTCCACTCCCAAGCTCACGCGCGAATTGCAAGCCGCCGTCGAGCAGCAGCCGCCTCCGCGCAAGGGTATCTTCCGTCCCAAGATGCGCTATGCGCACCAGGGCGGGCAGAATCCGCCGCTGGTCGTCATCCACGGCAATGCGCTCGATGCCATTCCCGATTCCTATCGCCGCTACCTTGAAACCCGTTTCCGCGAAGCCTTCAAGCTGGCCGGTACGCCGCTGCGCATCGAGTTCAAGTCATCGCACAACCCTTACGCGCAGGAAAAGTAATCCATGAGCCGCTACTGGAGTCCTGTCGTCGGGACACTCAGTCCCTACGTGCCGGGCGAACAGCCCAAGCTGCAAGACCTGGTCAAGCTCAATACCAACGAACATCCGTTCGGTCCGTCCCCCAAAGTGCTGCAGGCTTTGCGCGCGGCGTGCGACGACAGCCTCAAGCTGTACCCCGATCCAGGTTCCGAGCGGTTGCGCCATGCCATTGCCAGCAATTTCAAGGTGCAGCCCGAGCAGGTCTTCGTGGGCAATGGTTCCGACGAAGTGCTGGCCCACACCTTCCTGGCGCTGCTCAAGCATGACGGCCCATTGCTGTTTCCGGACATTACCTACAGCTTCTATCCGGTGTACTGCGCGCTATACCAGATCGCCAGCCAAGCGGTGCCGCTGACCGAAGATTTCTGTATCGATGTGCAAGACTACCTGCCGGGCGCGGAGCGCCAGGCGGGCGGCATCATCTTTCCCAATCCGAATGCGCCCACCGGCCGGGCATTGGCCCTGGGCGATATCGAACGCATCGTGGCGGCCAATCCCGACATCGTGGTGGTCGTGGACGAAGCCTATGTCGATTTCGGCGCAGAATCGGCGGTAGGCCTGGTGTCCCGCCACGACAACCTGCTCGTCATCCAGACTTTCTCCAAGTCGCGATCGCTGGCCGGCCTGCGAGTCGGCTTTGCCATAGGCAGCCGGGTGCTCATCGAGGCGCTCGAGCGGGTCAAGAACAGCTTCAATTCCTATCCCATCGATCGCCTGGCCGAAGCCGGCGCCGTGGCGGCAATCGAAGATACGGCCTATTTCGAACGCACCCGGCAGGCCGTGATCGCCACGCGCGAAACCTTGGCCAGCCAATTGCAGGCGCTTGGTTTCCAGGTACTGCCGTCGGCTGCCAACTTCGTCTTTGCACGCCATCCCGACCATGATGGGGCCGTCCTGGCCGCCGCATTGCGCGAACGCAATGTCATCGTGCGCCATTTCAAGCAGCCCCGCATCGACCAGTTCCTGCGCATTACCGTAGGCACCGAAAGCCAGTGCACCCGGCTGCTCGAAGCCCTCAGGGTCATCCTGGCCGCCTGAAAAGTGGGTAGGGCGCAGGTGTGCGCCCATCCTGACACCTTATGAAAGAATTTGCCCCTCGGGGCAAGTGGCACGGGCCGGGAAAACCCTGTAGAGTACATATTTCGGCGTCTGCCACCACTCAAAAACAATTATTGGAGCCTGGCCAATGAGCAATAAAGGGCAAACTCTGCAAGATCCGTTTCTGAACACGCTGCGCAAAGAACATGTGCCCGTGTCCATCTATCTGGTGAACGGCATCAAGCTGCAAGGGCAAATAGAATCTTTCGATCAATACGTGGTGCTGCTGCGCAATACCGTGACGCAAATGGTGTACAAGCACGCCATTTCCACAGTGGTTCCCGCGCGCGCCGTCAATTTCCAGGTGGATGTGCCCGCTGAATAATCGCCAAGCTCCGGCTGTACTTTTTCCTGCCCGCCGCACTGCTCGTGCCGGCGGGCATTTTCGCTGTGGCGGGGTAGTTTCATGCGTGCGCTGATCATCAGTGTCGATCTGGGCAATCCCGATTTCGCGGCCCATGCCGAAGAATTCGCCATGCTGGCACGCGGCGCGGGAGCCGAGATCGTCGGCACCGTCGCTGTCAGGCGCGATCGTCCCGACGCCAAGTTCTTCATCGGGTCGGGCAAGGTCCAGGAAGCCGTCGCCATGGCCGATGCGCTGCTGGCCGATATCGTCCTGTTCGACCAGCCCCTGTCGCCCGCGCAGCAGCGTAATCTCGAACGCGAATTCAACTTGCGGGTGGTCGACCGCGTGGCCCTCATTCTGGATATCTTCGCGCTGCGCGCCAAGAGCCACGAGGGCAAGCTGCAAGTCGAGCTGGCACAGTTGCAGCATCTGGTCACCCGCCTGACGCGCATGTGGACCCACCTTGAACGCCAGCGCGGTGGTATCGGCATGCGCGGCCCCGGCGAGTCCCAACTCGAAATGGACCGCCGCATGATCGGCGCCAAGGTCAAGATGCTGCGCGAACGGCTCGACCGGGTCGAGCGCCAGCGGGTCACCCAACGGCGTGCCCGGGCGCGCGGGGGGGCACTGTCGGTATCGCTGGTGGGCTACACCAACGCGGGCAAGTCCACCTTGTTCAATGCGCTGACGCGTGCCGATGCCTATGCGGCCGATCAACTGTTCGCCACCCTGGATACCACCACCCGCCGCATCTGGATCGAAGGCACGGGTTCGGTGGTGTTGTCCGACACCGTGGGGTTCATCCGCGACCTGCCGCCCAACCTGATCGCCGCTTTCCGGGCCACCCTGGAAGAAACCATCCATGCCGACCTGCTGCTGCATGTGGTGGACGCCGCCAGTCCGCAACGCGACGAACAGATCGCCGAAGTCAATAAAGTGCTCGCCGAAATCGGTGCCGCCGCGATTCCCACCATTTTGGTGCACAACAAGATCGATCGGGCAGGGCTGGCCCCCCGGGTCGAACGGGACGCCCATGGTACGATTGCGCGAGTATTCGTAAGCGCTACTGAGCGCGCCGGTCTGGATGCGTTGCGCGGGGCAATTGCAGAGATCGGCCAGATTGTGGGAAACAATGCCTCGAATCACCAAACTCTTCAATCTGAATGACCCGGGCTGGGGTCGCGGCAATAACAATGGCCCCGAGACGCCCAAGCGTCCCAAGGGCAACGGCGATGGTCCGCCCGACCTCGACGAGGTCTGGCGCGACTTCAACAACCGCATTGGTTCGTTATTCGGACGCAAAGGCGGGGGCGGCGGCAATCGCCCCGGCAACCGCGGCGGCATGACGCCTCCGTCGCCGCGCGGCACGCGCATCGGCCTGGGTCTCATCGCCCTGGTCCTGGTGCTGCTGTGGTTGGCCAGCGGCTTCTTCATCGTGCAGGAAGGCCAGGTCGCAGTCGTGACCCAGTTCGGCAAATACAAAAGCACTGCGCCTCCCGGCTTCCAGTGGCGCTTGCCGTATCCCATCCAAAACCAGGAAGCGGTCAATATTTCGCAGTTGCGCACCTTCGAGGTGGGTTTCCGCGGCGGTTCGCGCAACAAGGTATTGCCCGAAGCCCTGATGTTGACCACCGACGAAAATATCGTCGACATGCAGTTCGTGGTGCAGTATCGGCTGCGCGCCGATGGTGCCCCCGATTATCTGTTCAGCATGCGCGATCCCGACGAATCGGTGCGCCAGGCCGCCGAAACCTCCATGCGCGAGATCGTCGGCAAGAAGCCCATGGACTTCGTCCTGTACGAAGGCCGTACCGAAGTCGCCGTCGAAGTGCAGAACCTGATGCAGCAGATCCTCGATCGCTACAAGTCCGGCATCCAGGTCAGCACCGTGGCCATCCAGAACGTGCAGCCGCCCGAACAGGTGCAGGCGGCGTTCGACGACGCCGTCAAGGCCGGCCAGGATCGTGAACGCCAGATCAACGAAGGGCAGGCCTACGCCAACCAGGTCGTTCCGCTGGCCGGCGGCCAGGCTTCGCGCATGTTCGAGCAGGCCGAAGGTTATCGGGCCAAGGTCATCGGCGATGCCCGCGGTGATGCCGCGCGCTTCACCAGCATCCTGGCCGAATACGAAAAGGCGCCTACCATCATGCGGGACCGCATGTACCTGGAAACCATGCAGCAGATCTTCACGCGCGCCAGCAAGGTCATGATCGACACGAAGGATGGCAACAATATGCTGTACCTGCCGCTGGACAAGATCCTGCAGCAAACCGCCCGCGACACCACGGTCAAGCCGACCGCCGTGCCCGGGGCCAGCCAACCCACCGTTCCGCAGCCGCCCGCGCGCAATACCGGCGCAAGCTCGTCCGGCAACACTGGCAGCAGCAACAATACGCTGTCTCGCGACCGTCTGTCGCGCTAATCCGGAGGAGCCCAGATCATGCAACGTTTCATGCCCATCCTGGTCGGCCTTCTGTTGGTGCTGGCCGCCCTGTCTTCCATGGTGTTCATCGTGCGCGAGCGCGACTACGCCCTGGTATTCTCGCTGGGCGAGGTGCGCAAGGTCATCAATGAACCCGGCCTGTACTTCAAGGCGCCGCCGCCGTTCCAGAACGTCGTCACCCTCGACAAGCGCATTCTCACTATCGAATCCACCGACGCCGAGCGCATCCAGACTTCCGAAAAGAAGAACCTGCTGATCGATTCGTACGTCAAGTGGCGCATCGCCGATCCGCGGCTGTACTACGTGACCTTCGGCGGCAACGAACGCGCCGCGCAGGAACGTCTGCAAGCGCAGATCCGCGACGCGCTCAACGCATCGGTCAACGTGCGTACCGTCAAGGAAGTTGTGTCCGCCGAGCGCGACAAGATCATGAACGAAATCCTTACCACGGTGGCCAAGCGTGCCGAGCCGCTGGGGGTCGAAGTGGTCGATGTACGGCTGCGGCGCATCGAGTTCGCGCCGGAAATCTCCGAATCGGTCTATCGCCGCATGGAAGCCGAGCGTACCCGGGTCGCCAACGAACTGCGTTCCATCGGTGCGGCCGAAAGCGAAAAAATCCGTGCCGAAGCCGATCGCCAGCGCGAAGTCATCCTGGCCGAGGCCTATGCCAAGGCGCAGACCGTCATGGGCGAGGGCGACGCCGAAGCCAGCGGCATATATGCCGCCGCCTTTGGCAAGAACCCCGACTTCTACTCGTTCTACAAGAGCCTCGAGGCGTACCGCGCATCGTTCTCGAACCCGTCCGACGTCCTGGTCGTCGATCCCAGTTCGGAATATTTCAAGTTCCTGAAGAACTCTACCGGCGAGGCCACTCCGGCCCCAGCCAAGTAAGGTTCGCCGGTCTCGATCCGGGCGGCAGGGCGCCTTCATGGCGCCCTGCATGAACGCCCAAACCATGTACAATACCGCGTAAGCTAGAAAACATTCCGCAGGCGGCTGAGCGGGCTTACGCCCTCTCAGCCGCTTTTGTTTTGGGCGTTGCCCACGCCTTTCAGGTGTCATTCAGGTAAACACTCATGGGTAACTGGTTGCTGCCCGAGAGCCTCGCCGACGTGCTTCCAGCCGAGGCCCGGCGCATCGAGGAATTGCGCCGCGAACTTCTCGATCTTTACCGTACTTACGGTTTCGAGCTGGTCGCGCCGCCCCTGGTCGAGTACATAGATTCGTTGCTGTCCGGTACCGGCAGCGACCTGGATCTGCGTACCTGCAAGCTGGTCGACCAGCTGTCCGGCCGTACCCTGGGGGTGCGCGCCGACATGACCCCCCAAGTCACCCGCATCGACGCCCACTTGCTCAACCGGGCCGGCGTCACGCGCCTGTGCTATTGCGGCAACGTGCTGCACGCGCGGCCTGCCGACCTGCTGTCCAGCCGCGAATTGCTGCAAATCGGCGCCGAAATCTATGGCCATGCCGGTTTCGAGGCCGATCTCGAGATCCTCTCGCTGGTGCTTGAAACCGTAGCCACTGCAGGCTTGCGCCAGCCACGGCTCGACCTCTGCCACCCGGGGGTGGTGCGCGCCATTCTCGACGCCGATCCCGCCGCTGCCGCGTGCGCCGAAGACATCATTTTGCTGCTGCGCGAAAAAGACGTTCCCGGGCTGGCCGAACTGGCCCAGCGCAGCTGTGATATCCGCCCCGACACGCTGGCCGCGCTACAGCGCTTGCCCGGCCTGTACGGCGGCCCCGGCGTCATCAAGCAGGCCCGGCACGATTTGCCCTTCCTGCCGGGCGTGGCAACGGCGCTCGATGCATTGCAAGTCATTGTCGACGCCATGCCCGATGTCACCTTGGGTGTCGATCTGGCCGATATCGGCGGTTATGGCTATCACTCGGGCGTGACATTCGCGCTGTACGCGGAAGGGTGGCATGACGCGCTGGTCAGCGGCGGGCGCTATGACGACGTGAGCCGGGCTTTCGGCCGCGCGCGTCCGGCCACCGGGTTCAGCCTCGATTTGCGCAAGCTGGCGCGCGGGCTGCCGCCCGCAGCCCAGGCCCGGGCAGTACGGGCGCCCTGGGGGCAAGATGCCGCCCTGGTGGCGGCGGTGCGCCAGTTGCGCCGATCCGGCGAAATCGTGGTCCAGGTCTTGCCGGGTCACGAGCAAAGCCAGGACGAATTCATCTGCGACCGCGAGTTGGCGCTGCACGACGGCGCCTGGGCGGTTCGAACGTTGTAAAAACTGACTCCCTCTTGCACTCAAGAGGGCCGCAGGGGGATTTCCGGATTTCCCGAGAAACTCGATATTGATTCGTACAATGAGCAAGAACGTAGTGGTTATCGGCACCCAGTGGGGTGACGAAGGCAAAGGCAAGATCGTCGACTGGCTGGCCGAGTCGGTCCAGGGCGTGGTGCGCTTTCAGGGCGGCCACAATGCGGGCCATACGCTGTGGATCAACGGCAAGAAAACCATCTTGCGCCTGATCCCGTCGGGCATCATGCACCCTGGCGTTACGTGCTTCATCGGCAACGGCGTCGTGCTGTCGCCCGAAGCGTTGCTCAAAGAAATCGAAGAGCTCGAGGCGGCCGGCCTGGATGTCCGTTCGCGCCTGCAGATCTCTGAAATCTGCCCCTTGATCCTGCCGTATCACATTGCCGTCGACCAGGCCCGCGAAGCGCGCAAGGGCGAAGGCAAGATCGGCACCACCGGCCGCGGCATCGGCCCAGCCTACGAAGACAAGATCGCGCGCCGGGCATTGCGTGTGCAAGACCTGTTCAATCCCAAGCTGTTCGACGAAAAGCTGGCCGAACTGCTTGATTATCACAACTTCGTCCTGACCCAATACCTGGGTGCGCCGGCCGTGTCGGCCGAGCAGGTGCGCGACCAGGCGATGGCCCTGGCTCCCGCCATCGCGCCCATGGTCAAGGATGTCTCCAGCAATCTGTACGCCATGCAACAGGCCGGCCAGCGCCTGCTGTTCGAAGGCGCGCAGGGCGCGCTGCTCGACGTAGACCACGGTACGTACCCATTTGTCACCAGCAGCAATTGCCTGGCGGGCGCCGCATCGGCCGGTGCCGGCGTGGGGCCGCAGTCACTCGACTATGTGCTGGGCATCACCAAGGCCTACACCACGCGGGTCGGCTCGGGTCCGTTCCCGACCGAACTGGTTGATGAAATCGGCACTCGCCTGGCAACCATAGGCAAAGAATTCGGCTCGGTCACCGGACGTCCGCGCCGCTGCGGTTGGTTCGACGGCGCGGCGCTCAAGCGTTCGGTGCGCCTGAATGGCATTACCGGCCTGTGCATCACCAAGCTCGACGTGCTCGATGGGCTGGAAAGCATCCAGCTGGGTGTGGGCTACCGCGTCGATGGCGAATTCCGCGATGTGCTGCCCTACGGTGCGCATGCGGTGGCCCAGGCCGAAGCCGTGCTCGAAGAGCTGCCGGGCTGGAGCGAATCCACCGTCGGTATTACCGAATATGCCAAGCTTCCGGCCGCGGCCCGCCGCTATCTCGAACGCGTTGCCGAAGTCTGTGGCGTGCCCATCGACCTGGTTTCCACCGGCCCCGATCGCAACGAAACCATCGTATTGCGCCACCCGCTGAAGGGCTGATCGTTCCCCGGCCGCAAAGGGTCGCGCCCGCCGGGTTATCATTTCAAAGCCGCCGCCGGCCATGCCGGTGGGCGGCCTTTTCGTATATTCAGGAGACACCGCCATGAGCGCGCCCAGCAACGACGACAGCCATCTGTGGATCACATGGGACGGCTACAACCGCCTGATCGAGCGCCTGACGCTGCAGGTGTACCAATCCGGCTGGCAGTTCGACCTGATCCTGTGCCTGGCGCGCGGAGGGGCGCGGGTGGGCGATGTCATGTCGCGCATTTTCGATGTGCCATTGGGCATCCTGGCCACCAGCAGCTATCGCGAAGCCGCTGGTACCAAGCAGGGGGACCTGGATATTGCCCAGTTCATCACCATTACCCGCGGGGCGCCTGCCGGGCGTGTGTTGTTGGTCGACGACATGGTCGACACCGGTCTTACCTTCAACAGGGTGCAAGCGCATTTGCGCCAGCAATTCCCCGAAATAACCGAGTTGCGCAGTGCGGTGCTTTGGTGGAAAGGCCATTCGCAGGCTACGCCTGACTACTATGTCGACAAGCTGCCTACCAACCCCTGGATTCATCAACCTTTCGAAGATTACGACAGCCTGCGCCCGCATCAGCTCGAAGCGTGGATCCGCAAGGGCTCGACATCATCCTGATAAAACGGGGACGCTTCTGCTTTTCAGGCTGGGGCCGGGGCGGAAGCTTGGCGGCGGGGCCTCGCCAAATCTCTCCCTGCATGCTAGAATTTCGGGTTACCAGTAAACCCAACCGGGGTTACCAGTAAACCCAACCGGGGTTACCAGTAAAACCCTACT
>DASPIV010000240.1:0-5054 GCA_035628955.1 Bordetella sp. | reverse complement strand
CTGACCTTGACCAGGATGTCGTCGGGCAAGTAGGTGACCGCGTCCAACTTCATCATGACGTCGAACGCCGTCCCGTCCATGGATTGCTCGAACAGCGAGGGCGGCTCGACCCCGCCCTTGACGACATGGCCGGGATCGGCCCAGTACGACACGAACTGGCGGTAGAAATCGCCGCGCGTGTCGGCGCGCATCAACTCGCCCAGCTTAGCCAGCTTGCCACGCCAGGCCCCGCGCCCCGGCAAAGCGGCCGATGCGCCCAGCAACGCTCCCAGCGCATGGCGCGCCGGGCCGGGTACGCGTTCGCACTGGCGCCACCAGTCACGCACGCGGAAGTAGCGCGAATAGCCGCCGAACAGCTCATCGCCGCCGTCGCCGGAAAGCGCCACGGTAACGTGCTGGCGCGCCATGCGGGTGACCAGCGAGGTGGGAATCTGCGACGAATCGGCAAACGGCTCGTCATACATGTCGGCCAGCGTGGGCACCACGGCCAGCGCATCATCGGCCGTGACGTAGAGTTCGGTATGGTTGGTGCCCAGGTGCTTGGCCACTGCCTTGGCGTGCTCGGCCTCGTTGTAGCGCTTTTCGTGAAAGCCGATGGCGAAGGTACGCACGGGCTGCCGGCTTTGGGCCTGCATCAGTGCCACGATGGTCGACGAATCGATGCCGCCCGACAGGAACGCGCCCAGGCTTACATCTGACAGCATCTGGCCGCCGACCGCCTGGGACAACAGCGCTTCCAGCGCGTCGGCAGCCTGCGCATCCGAACCAAAACTGCGCGGCGCCCGCAAACCCTGGTCGGCCATCTGCAGGGCCGACCAATACACGCGCGGCGTCGCCACGCGGCGGTTGCGCATTTCAGCTTCGGAAATTTCCAGCCAGGTGCCCGGCGGCAACTTGTAGATGCCCTCGTAGATGGATTGCGGCGCGGGAATATAGTTGTGCCGCATCAGCGAGGCCAGGGCGGGGCGGCTGAGGTCGCGTCCGAAGCCGGGAATGGGCATCAGCCCCTTGAGCTCCGAGGCGAACACCAGATTGCCGCCGGTATAGCCGTAATACAGCGGCTTCTCGCCCATGCGGTCGCGGGCCAGCGTCAGCGTGCGTTGCTCGCGATCCCATAGCGCGACGGCATACATGCCTACCGCGGCCTGCAGCGTGGCTTCGACACCCAGCGCCGCGAACCCGGCCAGCACGGTCTCGGTATCGGAATGGCCGCGCCAGTCCGGCGCCTGGCCCGCCTGCTCCAGGCGCGCGCGCAGATCCATGTGGTTATAGATCTCGCCATTGAGCACCAGCACATACCGTCCGCAGGCCGACACCATGGGCTGGTGGCCGGCTTCGGTCAGGTCCAGGATCGCCAGGCGTACATGGGCCAGCGCCAGCTCGGCGGCGCGATCTTCCCAGTGCCCATGGCTGTCGGGGCCGCGATGGCGTATGCGCCGGCAGCTATCGGCCAGCACTTGCGCCTTGTCCTGCAAGGGTCCCCAGATTCCGACTATTCCGCACATGATGTGTCTTCCGCGCTTGTGTAGGGTTATGCCGGGCTACCGCCCCGGCTTGCGCACGTCGTCAAAAAGTTCTTGCCACTGGCCCAGCACCCGCCGGGCCGAAAACCGCTCGCGCGCCTCGATGGCGCGTTCGGCCATGGCGCGCCGGCCGGCCGGGTCGTCCATCAGGGCCGCCAGGGCCGCGGCCAGCGCCGGCACATCGCCATTGGGCCGCACCAGCACACCGTCGACGCCATCGCGCACGACTTCGCGCGGACCGGTATCGCAATCGAAGCACACCGCCGCCAAGCCACTGGCCAGCGATTCCAGCAATGTATTGGACAAGCCCTCGAAACGCGAACTCAGCACGTACAGGTCGGCATTGCCGTACCAGTCGCCCACGTTGCCGACGCGTCCCGGCATGGCCACCCGTGCCTGCAATCCGGCGGCGTCCACCTGATCCTGCAGGCGCTGCCGCTCGCTGCCCTCGCCCAGGATCACCAAGTCCCAGTCGGGGTGCTGGCCGGCGATTCGCGCATAGGCCTGGATCAGCAGATCGAAGCCCTTGTCGGGGTGCAGCCGGCCCACGGCCAGCAGGCGGCGGCGCCCATCGGCGGCCGGCGGCGCCAATACCGGCTCGCCGCGGGACAGCGGCCAATGCACCGGATTGGGAATGACGGCCAGGCGCGACCCCGGTACGTGGCGCGCCAGCCAGTCGGCCGTGCCACGCGTCAGGGCCACCACCCGCGCCGCGCGGGGATAGGTCAGGCGCCGCAAACGCTGCCACAGTCCCGACAGGGCCTGGGAAGGCGGATGCGTATGCTCGGTGGCGATCACCCGGCATGGCAGGCCCCAGGCCGCCAGCACGGCCAGCACCGAAGCGGTAGTCATCATGCCCAGCACGATATCGGGCTGGAACCGGCGCAGCACCTGCCGCAGGGCGCGCACACGCCGCACATTGGCCAGCACGCCGCGCATACCGCCGCCCTCGCCGGCGGTATGCATTACCGTGCGCTGCACATCCTTGTGCAGCGTATAGGCATCATCGCTGGCATCGGCCTGCGTGGCCACCATCACTTGCCAGCCGGCCTGGGCCCAATGCGCGCTCAGATCGGCAGCCACACGTTCGGCACCGCCCCCGTGCAGCGAATGAATGAAGATCAGCACGCGCGGCTGCGCATCGTTGTGCCTGTTCATCGGGTGCCCTCTCCGGGTGCCGGTGCCTCGTGGGGCCGCCAGGCCACCACGGCGTAGCAGGCGAACGACAGCGCATACATCAGGCTGGTGGCCAGCATGATGCCGGCCGTACCCATGCGCGGCGCCAGCATGGCGTTCAGCACGACCTTCAACAAGAAGTTGGCGACTGCGATCAAGGCCATGATGCGGTAGCGATTCTGGCTGGCCAGCAATTGCACCAGTATCAGCACGCCGAAGTAAAACGGCAACTGCAGCAACCCCCAGCGCAGCACCTGCGCCACGGCCTGGGTATTTTCCGCCGTGAACGCACCGCGCTCGAACAGCAGCGCCACGCCCCAGGGGGCCAGCACCCAGGCCAGGACCACGACAGCGCCACCCGCGCCCACCATCAATACCGACCATTTGAGCGCCATCGACCGCGCGCGCGCCGCATCGCCGCGGCTTTGCACGTCGGCCAGTACCGGCAGCGCGGCACGCCCCACCGATACCGCCCCTATGCCCAGCAAGAGCGACAGCAGGCGGCTGGCATAGCCCAGCGTGGCGTTGGCGTTGTCACCCAGATTGGCGGCCGTGTATTGGTCGAGCGGCCCGACGAAGCTCATGGCCACCTGGCCTACCAGCATGATGCCGGCCGCACTCATCAGTTCGGGCCAATGCGGCGAGCGCATCGACAGCAGCGGCGCGCCCCAGAAGCCGCCGTCGGCCCGCGCCGCCAGCCAGGCCAGCCAGGCGGCCTGGATGGCATAGCCCACCAGCGTGCCCCACAGCAGCGGGCCGACGTCGTCGGCCGACACCGCGGCCAGCATCACCCAGGCCAGCGTGGTAACCGCCGGCACGCTATCGAGCAGCGTATTGACGTGGCGCTCGTGCGAACGCAGGCGCGCCCCGCTGATACCCGCGATCAACAGCAACACGGTAACCGGCACGAAAGCATAGAGCAGTTGGGTGCTCATGGCGGCCACCGGTGCCGACAGCCCCCTGCCCAGCCATTGCAGCACCCATGGCCAGGCCAGCGCGGTCAGTACGGCCAGGACCAGCCCGCCCACCAGCACCGCGCCCTGCAATTCGCGTATGAACAGATCACGCTCATGGCCGCCGGCGCGCCGCAGGCGAACCAGCACCGGTATCAACACCACCCCCAGCACACCCACTACCGTGACCGGCAACCAGTTGGTCATGGTCATGGTGAACTGATAGGCGTCGACGGCATCGCTGATGCCGTAGCGATACGCGACCGCCATCTCCTTGATGGCGCCGGCAGCCTTGCCCAACACCAGGAAGATCGCCACCCGGAACGCACCCCTGAAAATACGCTGGTGGTCCGGATGGATCGCGTTGAGTTTGCGGATGAGTGCTTTCAAAAACTTGGCGACTCAGCGCAAGAATTGCATATACCAGGGCATGGCCGTTTCCAGCCCGCGCAGGATGTCGTAGGCCGGCTGGTAGCCCAGTCGTTTGCCGGCCTTGCCGATGTCTGCCTGCGAATGGCGCACGTCGCCGGCGCGAAAATCGGCATATACCGGCTGCTTGTCGTAGCGCACGCCCTGGCTGCCCAGGACCTGGGCCAGATAGCGGTACAACTGGTTCAGCGTGGTGCGGCCGCTATAAGCCACGTTGTAGACCTGGTTGATGCCCTCAGCGGGCGCCAGCGCGGCCAGCAGGTTGGCCTGCACCGCATTTTCAACAAAGCAGAAGTCGCGGCTGGTCTCGCCATCGCCATTGATAATGACATCGTCGCCGCGGATCATGGCGGCCGTCCACTTGGGAATCACCGCCGCATAGGCGCCTTCGGGATCCTGGCGCTTGCCGAACACGTTGAAGTAGCGCAGCCCCACGCTGGCCAGCCCGTACGAACGTGTAAACACGTCGGCGTACAGCTCGTTCACGTACTTGGTCACCGCATACGGCGACAGCGGCTTGCCGATGGTGTCCTCGACCTTGGGCAGGCCCGGGTGATCGCCGTAGGTAGAGCTGGACGCGGCATAGACAAAGGTCTTGACCTTCGCGTCGCGGGCGGCCACCAGCATATTCAGGAAACCGCTGATGTTGACTTCGTTGGTGGTGATGGGGTCGTTCAGCGAACGGGGCACCGAACCCAGCGCGGCCTGGTGCAGCACGTGGTCGACACCCTGGGTGGCCTGCTGGCACGCGGCCAGGTCGCGGATATCGCCTTCCAGAAAGCTGAACCTGGCCCACTGGACCGGCTCGACCGAATTGCGGACTTCATCCAGATTGTGCCGATGGCCGGTGGCGAAGTTATCCAACCCGACCACGGTCTGGTCGAGCTTGAGCAGGGTTTCCAGCAGGTTCGACCCGATGAATCCGGCGCAGCCGGTTACCAGCCACTTGCGCGGCGTTTGCCGGAGTTCCTGC
>DASPIV010000239.1:0-7337 GCA_035628955.1 Bordetella sp. | reverse complement strand
ATACGGTCGCAAGGCCGTTTCCGGGGCGTGTTTGTTGCTTCAAGAGCGCACTCGTCTGGATGTCAACGTATTGCTGATGGCCGCCTGGTGCGGAGCCAAGCGGCGGCAGCCGCTCGATGACCAGAGCGTGCGCCAGGCGGGTGCCTTGGTGGCTGATTGGCATCGCGAAATCGTGATTCCCTTGCGGACTGTCAGGCGCCGGCTCAAGAATGGCCCCGCGCCCGCACCCAGCGAGCAGACCGATCAACTGCGAGCCAAGCTCCAGGCGCTGGAGATTTCGGCGGAGCTCGTCGAGCTTGCCCAGTTGCAGACCCTGGCAGATAATCTGGAGCGCTTGGCCTGCGTCGACGCGAGCGGCGCCACGGCGATGAGCAACATGCTACGTGTGGTCGAGATGTACGCCGGGCGTCCCGCCAATACCGAAGAAAGGAATGCCGTGAATGCAATAGCCACCGAAGCGATGGACTTTTTTTCGTGAAGAACCTGATTATCGCCATCACCGGCGCGTCCGGCGCAATCTACGGTATTCGCGCGCTTGAACTGCTGAAGCCCGTCAGCGACGTAAGAACGCATCTCATCATCACGGCTTCCGGCGCCCGCACGATCGCCGAGGAAACCACTCATCGGCCGGAAGACGTCCGGGCCTTGGCTGACGAGGTCTACAGCCATAAAGATATCGGCGCGGCGATTTCCTCTGGTTCGTTCATTACGTCGGGCATGCTGGTGGCGCCTTGCTCGATCAAGACACTCAGTGGCGTGGCCAGCTGCTACAACGACGAACTGGTGGTTCGTGCCGCCGACGTGTGCCTGAAAGAGCGCCGCCGGGTCGTGCTGCTGCTGCGTGAAACGCCGCTGCACGCGGGGCATATCGAGCTCATGGCCCAGGCGACGCGCAACGGCGCCATCATCATGCCGCCCGTTCCGGCCTTTTATCATGGCCACCAGACGCTGGACCAGACTGTCACCCAGAGTATCGCGCGGGCTCTGGACCTTTTCGGCATTCACCTGGCCGTGGCGAGCCGCTGGAAGAGCGGCGACCACGGCTCGTGAAGCTGCCCAGCACCTTAGTTGCCTGACTCTTGCCTGCGGCGCGCATAGTTGAGCACGACCACCAGCCCCGCCGCCACGGAAAACAGATGCTTGATCGTGTGGCCGCCAAGGTAGGCGAAGTTCTGGAAAATCTGGTGGTCCAGCAATTCAGCGGCCTTGGCCAGCACATAGAGCCCAATCGCCGCCGCGAAATACAGGCGCTCTCTGGGGGGCGCCTTGTGTTGCCATTGTAGCAATGGGATCAGCAAGAGCGGCATGAACTGCACATACAGATAAGGCCGTAGATCGCCTGTCTGGCGGTTGTCTGTGTACCACCACCAGGCCACACTGGCGACCGCAATAATGGCCCACAGCCTGTCGACCCAGCGGCCATCGCCAAGCATGTCTCGCCAGACGGCCGACAAGATGCCGGCGCACGCCAGGGCAATGGGCAGGCGGTCCCAGATCAGGCGGGCATTATCCGGCAACAGGTGATACCAGCCCGAACCAAAGGCAGTCAACACCAGGGCGAACGAAAACAAGCCATAGCCCGGGCGGATAGCGTCCAGCGCACTGTTGCGGCGGGTCTGCAGCACCAGCGCCAGGCCATACCAACCCACTATGGCGAACCCCAGGTTGGACAGCACATCTGCCGCATTGGGAATGCCCAGCCAAGCGCGGTGGTCGGCAAAATCATGGTAGTGCTCGAGCTGGGCAATCGGCCCGTACCAGGCAAGCCCGGCTGCCACAAGCACCACCACCGCCCAGGGCAGGACATGCACATCTTTGTACATGCCGAGGCGCGATCCCGCCTTTGGTAGTTCTGATCGACTATGCATGCAGACTGGCTCCCGACGTGCGAGTTGGCTATAGACCTGGTGCTGCTGCCCGAGCATATTGTTGTGCGATTTTAAATAGTCTTGGCAAGTTTTCCCCGATTTTTATTTGGTATGGAGCTGATAGCCTTCGGCCGTAGGTCTGTGTCGAGCGGAACCATCATTCGAAGGAGCAAACATGGCCAGCGTCACCATCAATGGGCAGCCTGTGGATGTAAGGGCCAAACCAGATACTCCCCTGCTTTGGGTATTGCGGGAGCATCTGGGTTTGACCGGCACGAAGTTTGGCTGCGGCGCGGGTGTCTGCGGGGCCTGCACCGTGCACCTCGATGGCGCAGCCGTCTTTGCTTGCCAGACGCCTTTGGAGACCGTGGCAGGCCGCTCTGTCACCACCATCGAAGGCCTTTCACCCGGCGGTGAACATGCTTTGCAAAAAGCCTGGATCATCGAGCAGGTTCCACAGTGCGGCTACTGCCAGTCCGGCCAGATCATGCGGGCCGCTGCGTTGCTTCGGGCCAATCCCAAGCCCGCCCGCGCGGAGATCGTCGACGCCATGGCCATCAATCTGTGCCGTTGCGGTACTTATCACCGGATCGTGCGAGCCATCGAGCGCGTCGTCCAGGAGGCATGATCATGAAGCCTACCGCAGGTGCATCGCGCCGGGACTTTCTACGCTCGGTGGGAGTATTGAGCTTCGCGGTCCTGGCAGAGGGGACCGTACAGGTCTTGAAGGGCAAGGCGCATGCCCAGACGGGCGCGCCGGGGCTGGCGAGCGCCTGGGTGACCATCGGCGCCAACGATGAAGTGACGATACGCTTCGCGGCCACCGAAATGGGCCAGGGCGTCATGACCTCTTTGCCCATGATTCTGGCTGAGGAACTCGATGCGGACTGGACGAAGGTTCGAGTGGAGCAGATTGACCAGGGTGCCGAGAAGGTCTACGGCAATGCCCAGACCGGTGGGATATTGTTCACCGCGGGTAGCTCATCGGTGGCCGGGTATTTCGACGTGATGAGGCGTGCCGGGGCGGGTGTGCGCCAGGTCGTCGTTCATTCTGCCGCAGTGGCCTGGGGCGTACCGGCCGGCGAGCTCAGCACCGAACCTGGCGCGGTGGTGCATCCGGCCAGCGGCCGGCGCATGACGTACGGCGAAGTGGCGGCCTTGCCCACGATTGTGGACAAGCTCCCCCCGGTGGCCGATTCGGACCTGAAGCCCAGGTCCGAGTATCGTTTGATCGGCACGGACCTTGAGCGCCTCGATATTCCGGGCAAGGTCCGGGGGGAAGCGGTCTATTCGATCGATGTGCGGTTGCCGGGCATGGTTTATGCCGCTCAACTGCATCCACCCGTCGAAGGCGAGACGCCCCTGGCTGTGTCCGACGCGCAAGCAAGAGCGTTGGAGGGGGTGGTCGACGTGGTCCGGCTGCCTCACTCGGTCCTGGTCGTGGCCGAACGCTGGGAAACGGCGCTGCAAGCTCGTGAATTGTTGAAAGTAGAATGGAGCGTCAAGTCGCCGTTTCGCGCGGCAAGCAGCGAGGCTCAGCTGGCCGCAACCGTGAACGCGGTCAACGACGCGCAACGTAGCGCGACAGCGTGGGAAGCGCGAGGCGATGCCGTAACCGCCCTGGATGACGGCCGGTACCGCCGCATGGCCGCCAATTACACCACTGAATATGTCTACCATGCCCAGATGGAGCCGCTGAACGCCATCGCGGCGGTCGACCCCGACGGCAAGGGCGCGGAGATCTGGCTTGGTACTCAAAGCCAGACGGTTTCAATCGCCGCGGCCGCGCAAGTGCTGCAGACCAGCACTGACCGGATCCGCCTTCACGCTATGCAAATGGGGGGGTCATTCGGGCGCCGGACTTTCTTCGCGCGCGACAACCTGCGCGATGCAATACTGGCATCGCGGCAAGTGAAGCGGCCGGTCAAGCTGATGTGGACGCGTGAAGACGATGTCAAGAACGGGTGGCTTCGTCCGGCCACTGCCCACAAGCTGCAGGCAGCACTGGATGAGCGCGGGCGCGTCGTGGCGTTTCACCATCGTGTCGCCAGCCCTTCGATTCTGGCCTATGCCGCGCCCACGCGCTGGCAGCACGCCAAGAATCGCGATGTGCTGGTGATGGAAGGAACGGAAAGCACCGACTACGACATTCCCGATCTGCTTGCCGACCATGTGATTCTGGAACGAGATTCTCGTGTTTCGGCCTGGCGTGGCATCGGCTGGGGCCCGAACTGCTTTGCGCGCGAATGTTTCATGGACGAACTCGCCGAAGCGGCCGGTAGCAGCCCGGTGGAATTCAGGCAGCGGCTTCTTGCGAAGAGCCCGCGCGGCCGTGCGGTACTGGACGCCGTTGTTGCGATGTCCGGCTTCGGCAAGGCGCCGGATGGACGAGCCCATGGCATTGCATTCGCGGGTTATAAAACCACGGTGGGGGCCGGCGTTGCCGAGATATCGATCGATCGCGATTCGGGCCAGATCCGCTTGCACCGCTTCTGGGCCGCTGTTGATCCCGGAATCGCTATTCACCCCAGGAATCTGGAAGCGCAGGCCGAGGGCGGCATTATTTTCGGCCTTTCCGGCTTGTTGAAAGAACGCATCACCATCGTCGAAGGCCAGGTTCAACAAAACAATTTCTATGATTACCAGCCCCTGCGCATCCATGAGGTTCCGGAGATCGAAGTTCGAATTGTCGAATCTGGCGCCGCTCCTTCCGGGGCCGGCGAGATTGGCGTGCCGATGACGGGTGGGGCCGTGGCCAATGCCGTCTACGCGCTGACGAAGCGCAGGCTGCGCGATATGCCGTTCACACCAGAGCGGGTCAAGGCTTTGCTCGATGCATGAGCGTGGTGCCCGGGTATGATTGGCTACACCCGCCGTCAGGGCGCGGCCATACGCCTATCGCGAATGGCGGCTTCTTGACATGAAGCCAACCCGTGCACCGTGAAAGCCCCCAGCCGTCTGTTCAGGACTCTGTTGTGCAGCGCCGCAGGTGCCATGGCGCTGCTGGTTACTGCCGCTTGTGCGGTAAAGCACCAGGGCGACCTTGCGCCGAGGCAAATTTCCTTTGAGGCCTATCGGCTCGACACTCTGCAGACGCTGCAGCAACGCCGCGCGCGCCAGGACGGCGACCCCGTGCTCGAACTGGCCTGGAATGCCCCCCGCGAATGGCGCCCCGCGGGGCAGCCCCGGCGGGGTATCCTGCTGGTGCATGGGCTGGGAGATTCGCCCTGGTCTTTTCACGATATCGGCGAACAATTGGCCGCGCAGGGGTTTCTGGTTCGCACAGTGTTGCTGCCCGGCCATGGAACCCGCCCCGAAGATCTGCTGGACGTGACACTCGAAGACTGGCGCCGCGTGGTCGACGAGCAGGCCCGGGCGTTGCACGGCGAGGTCGAACAGGTCTACCTGGGAGGTTTTTCAACAGGCGCCAATCTGGTTCTCGAGTACGCCTATGCGCACCCCGATGTGGCCGGGCTGCTTTTGTTCTCGCCGGCCTTCATGTCGAACAGCGCCTACGACTGGCTGACCCCCTTGATTGCCTGGGCGCGACCCTGGCTGCGGGAGCCGGACAATGTCCGGCCGATGCAGAATGCCGTGCGCTACATGACGGTTCCGACGAATGGCTTCGCCCAGTTCTACCGCAGCAGCCGCAAGGCCCGCCAGGCGCTGCGCGGCGCCCCCTACGGCAAGCCGGTCTTGATGGTGGTGGCTGAACATGACTCGGTGCTCGATACCGCTTACCTGTCGACTATATTCAGTTCGCGTTTCACTCATCCGGCCAGCCGGCTGATCTGGTATGGCAACGACGATGGCCGTCTTGGCCGCGATCAGCGCGTACTGGTACGGACTGACAGCCTTCCCGAACTGCGGATCAGTCAGTTCTCTCATATGGGCTTGTTGTTTTCGCCAAGCAACAAGCTCTACGGCATGGCAGGAAGCCTGCGCCTTTGCTGGAACGGCCAGACTGAAGCAGCGCGGGCCGCCTGCCAGCAGGGTGCCCCGGTGTGGTTTTCGGATTGGGGCTATCAGGAAGAAGGAAAAGTTCATGCGCGTCTGACCTTCAACCCATACTTCGATTGGCAGGGCGACGTGATGAGGCAGGTGCTGACCCCTGCTTCAGAAGGGTAGGGCGCACTGTCTTTCAGAGCTACTCATTATTGGCCGCTTATGGACCGCTTTCTTGCCTTGCAATTATTCAACCGTATTGTCGAACTCGGCAGCTTTACGGAAGCTGCCGAAGCGCTGGAGATTCCGCGCGCGACCGCAACGCATGCGATCAAGAAGCTTGAAAGCCGCTTGGGGGCGCGGCTGCTGGATCGCACGACACGCCACGTGAAACCGACCCTGGACGGGCAAGCCTTCTATGAACGCAGCAAGCGCGTCCTGGCCGAGCTCGAAGACGCCGAATCTTCCATAAGCACCCATATCGCCAATCCTCATGGAACTCTGCGGTTGGACGTGCATGGCGCGCATGCGACGATGGTCATTCTGCCGCGTATAGGCGAGTTCCGGAACCGCTATCCAAACATCAATGTGACCCTGAGCAGCGGCGACCGCCTGGTCGACCTGGTCAAGGAAGGCATCGACTGCGTCGTGCGTGCCGGCCAGCCGCGCGACTCTTCGTTGGTAGTCAGGAAACTGGCGAGCCTGCAAGAGATCATCTGCGCCAGTCCTGATTACCTGGCTCGATACGGCACGCCCCAACACCCGCGGGATCTTGAGCAGCACCAGGGAATCGGCTTTTTTTCGCGAGGCAACGATTATCGCTACCCTTTCTCGGTCATCGTGGACGGAAAATTGCAGGAGTACGAGGCCAGCGGCTGGATCTCCGTCAGCGATGCCGAGTGCTATACGAGCGCTGCGCTAGCCGGCTGCGGGCTGATACAGGTGCCGCGGTTCCGATTGGAAGAGCATCTCAAGGCGGGGCGGCTGGTTCAGGTGTTGCCGGAATGGGCCTGCCCCGATCTTCCCGTCAGCGCCCTTTATCCTTCTCATCGTCAGCTTTCTCCAAGAGTCCGGGTCTTCATAGACTGGCTGTGCGAGCTGTATGCCGAGAAATTCGGCGGCTGACCCCCGCAACGGTGTGCCACGACCGCGACGTGGGGTTAACCGGTTTCAGGCTGAGCGGGCGGCGCGCCCAGGCGTGCCGGAATCGCCGCGCGGCTCGCGCGGCAGGAACACCAGCACCAGCAGTGAACATGCCCCGGCGCAGATGAAGGCGTATTCGTAGCGCCCGCTAAGGGCCACGAATGCCGCGAAAGCCGTGGGTGCCAGCATATTGGTCAGGTTGATCAATATGCTGGAGCCCGCGGCGGTTTCTGAGATCAGGCGGGGCGGCGACCGGCGCGCCACTTCCGCAATTTGCACGCCGTTCCAGCTTGCCGCCGAGCACCCCGCGACAAACGCCAGGACGATAATGGCCCATAACGGCCATGCAGGGCTGGTCAGCCCCAGCAATGCTGTCGTGGT
>DASPIV010000238.1:0-3337 GCA_035628955.1 Bordetella sp. | reverse complement strand
ATAAAGCCACACCCGCCACCTCGGCCGCATCCTGCACCTGGCCGGCCACGGCGTCGTCGGTGCTGTAGGCGGCCATTGACAAGGCGCCATGCCGCAGCACACTGTCGCGGGCCAGCTCGATGCTGTGGGCGGTGGAATCGGTGGCGACCACGAAAGCGATGGGACCGAACCATTCTTGCCCGATGGCCGGATTGCCGGCCTCGGCACGCAGCAGCAGCGGCGTACGCACACACGCCCCTTCGAATTGCGGATGCGCCAGGGCCTGGCTGTCGGCCACCACAGGCAGCCCCAGGCCGCGGGCCTGGTCAATGCGCGCCACGATGCCATCGTTCTGGATGGCGCCGGTCAGTTCCACCGCCTTGGCCGGATCGGCGCACAGTTTCTGCAATGCCGTGCCCAGGGCCGCCGCCACCTCATCGAAGCTGGCACGGCCGTCGGCCGTCTGGATACCGTCGCGCGGCACGTAGATATTCTGCGGCGCCGTGCACATCTGGCCCGAATACAGCGCCAGCGAGAACGCCAGGTTGCGCGCCATGCCTTTCAGGTCGTCGGTGGAATCGACGATGACCTGGTTGACGCCGGCCTTCTCGGTATACACCTGCGCTTGCCGCGCATGCTGTTCCAGCCAGTTGCCGTTGGCGCTGCTGCCGGTGAAGTCGATGATCCTGACCGCCGGGTCCTGCGCCAGTTGTTGCGCCGTGTCGTCGCCCGCCGCGTGGGCGGCCAGCTGCACCACATCGGCATTGAAGCCGGCCTCGGCCAGCACCTCGCGCGCGACCTGCACCGTCATCGCCAGCGGCAGGATCGCCCCGGGATGCGGCTTGACGATCACCGTATTGCCGGTGGCCAGGCTGGCAAACAAGCCCGGATAGCCGTTCCAGGTGGGAAAGGTCGAGCAACCGATCACCAGCGCGATGCCGCGCGGCACAACCGTGAAGCGCTTTTCCATCTTGATGGGGTCGTTCTTGCCCTGCGGTTTTTCCCACAGCGCCACGCCCGGAATGCGCGCCATTTCCTGCCAGGCATAGGCCACTGCCTCGACGCCGCGATCTTGCGCGTGCGGGCCGCCGGCCTGGAAGGCCATCATGAAGCCCTGCCCCGTCGTGTGCTGGACGGCGTGGGCAATCTCGAAGCTGCGCTTGTTCAGGCGCGCCAGGATCTCCAGCGACACGCCTACCCAGGCGCGCGGTCCGGCGCGCCGCCATTGCTCCAGGGCACGGCCGGCATTCTGCACCAGTATGGCGGGCGGCACGCGCGGATACGTAATGTCCAGCGCGAAGCCGTAGGGCGATTGCTCGCCGCCCACCGAACCATCGGCACCGGTCGATTCCAGCGGAAATGCCTGGCCGCGCAAGGCCTCGAAGGCCGTGCGGCCATCGTCGCCGGCCGTCTCGCCGTAGTGGCGGGGGCTGGGCGATTCGGCAAAGGGGCTCCAGTAGCCGCGCTCTGCCGCGGCCGCCTGGGCGCGCTCGAGCAGGGGCAGGTGGCGTTCAAAGAAATCTAGGGACACGAGAGGATCTCCGGGATGAATGAGTTTCTGGAATGAATGGCGGAGCAGAATCAGGTTTCCTGGTCGAAATCCAGCACCAGGCGGTCGCTGACCGGAAAGCTCTGGCAACTGAGCACGAAGCCGCGCGCCACTTCGTAGTCTTCCAGCGCGAAGTTGGCATCCATGTCGACCTCGCCCTCGATGACTTTGCAGCGGCACGTCGAACAGACGCCGCCCTTGCAGGAATAAGGCAGTTCCACGCCTTGCGCCAGCGCCGAGTCCAGCACGTTGTCTTTATTCTTCTCGATGAAGAAGCTGCGGCTGTGGCCGTCTTGCACCACGGTGACTTCGCATTGCCCCTTGCCCGGCGCGGCCGGCGCATCGCGACCGGTACGCAGGGCACGCGGCCCGCGCGGCGCGCCGAACAGCTCGAACTTGATGTGCTGCTTCGGAATGCCGCGCTGCTGCAGACGCTGCACCACGCTCTCGGTCATGGTCTGCGGCCCGCAGACAAAGGCATAGTCGATATCGTCCGGACGCATCCAGGCCGACATCAGCTGGTCGACCTTGTCGCCATCCAGGCGGCCGTTGAACAGCTCGATGTCCTGGCTTTCGCGGCTCATGATGTAGACCAGCGAAAACCGCTCCATGTACTGGTTCTTCAGGTCTTCGATTTCTTCGCGAAACAGCACCGACGACGAGGCGCGATTGCCGAAGAACAGTGTGAAACGGCTGTGCGGTTCGGTCGATAGCGCCGTCTTCACCAGCGAGAATACCGGCGTGATGCCGCTGCCCACCGCAAAGGCCACGTAGTGGCGGCGATTGCCGGGCGCGAAGTCCACCGTGAAACTGCCGGCCGGCGGCATGACTTCCAGCGTCTGGCCAGGCTGCAGTTCGTGGTTGGCCCAGCTCGAGAACGCGCCTTCATCGACCTTCTTGATGGCCACGCGCAGCAGGCCGTCGCCGGGCGCCGAGCAAATGGAATACGAGCGGCGCAGTTCTTCGCCGCCCAGCTCGGTGCGCAGCGTCAGGTACTGGCCAGGCCGGAACGCGAACCGCGCCTGCAAGTCTGCGGGCAGGTCGAAGGTGACGACCACCGCGTCGCGCGTGTTGCGCGCCACCGAGGCGACCTTCAGGGAGTGGAACGAAGTCTGGCTCATGGCGTGAAACTGCCCTGCTCAGTGTGTCTTGAAATAATCGAACGGCTCGCGGCAGGCGCTGCAGCGATACAAGGCCTTGCACGAGGTCGAGCCAAAATGGCTGACCAGCCGCGTCTGCACCGAGCCGCAATGCGGGCAGGCCACGCTGGGCGCCGCCATGCGCCGGCTGATGCCCGACACATCTATGGCGCGTTCGGCGGGTGCCGCAATGCCGTACTCCTTCAGGGCTGCGCGCCCGCGTTCGCTCATCCAGTCGGTGGTCCAGGCCGGCGCCAGCCGGGTCTCGACGCGCACCGCCGCCACGCCGTGATCGGCCAGCGTACGCTCGATGCCATGCGTGATCTCGCGCATGGCGGGGCAGCCCGAGTAAGTAGGCGTGATGGTGACCACGCAGGTCTCGCCGTCCCAGGCCACGTCGCGCACCACGCCCAGGTCCACCACCGACAGCACGGGGATCTCGGGATCGGGAACGCTTTCCAGCCAGGTCATGACCTGGCTGGCGGGCACGGACGCGGCGCGGTTCACCACACGGCTCCCGGATAAGCGCGCGGCAGCGACTGCATCTCGGCCAGCACGTAGCTCAGGGCTTCGGTGTGCCGGCCCTGGCGGCCGCCCTGGTGGGCGGCATGGCCGGCCTCGGCCAGGTCTGGCATTGTCAGCGTGGCCTCGGCCAGCACTTCGCGCACAT
>DASPIV010000237.1:0-7337 GCA_035628955.1 Bordetella sp. | reverse complement strand
TGCCGCACGATGCGGCAACGGCCATTGTACGCCTGGCGGGCAGGCGCCCTATTTCTGCTTTTTCTTCAGGGCCAGCATGGTGCCGCGGCAAGCCGGCGTACCGCACAGGCACAGGTACGAGGCCTTGAGCTTCTTGGTGATCCGGCCATCGAGCACCAGGCCGTAGTCGTAGAACAGTTCTTCGCCACGGGCGATGTCGCGCAGTGCCGTGATGTAGACGCGCTTGCCGTGGCGGCCCTCTTGCGCCTCGCAATTGGGTTCGCAGCTATGGTTGATCCAGCGCGCGTCGTTGCCGTTGTCGCCGCCGTCGATCACGCGGCCCGAGCTCAGCGCAAAGAAAAACGTGTGGAATGGATCGTCGGGGTTGGTGGGATGGCGGCGATCGGCTTCTTTGGCGCTGATGCGCTCGCCACCGTATTCGATGATGCGCGTGCCGGCTGGAATTTTGCGTGTGGCGAACACGCCATTGCCATGCAGCTTGGAGCGGCGCACGACGTGCCAGGGCTTGATGGTTTCAGCGATGGTCATGAAAAATGGCAAGAGGCATGTGGCTGGGCAGCGGGGATTATATCGGCGCAGGGCGCGCACGGGATGACAGACCGTGCGGTTTATTCGGCTACCGGTGCCGCCAGCGGCAATTGCGTTTCTTTCAAGCGGCGCAGCACGAAGCAGGATTTGCTGTGCCGTATGCCTGGAATGCGGTAGAGCCGTTCGCGCAGCAGCCGTTCGTAGTCGCGCGTATCGCGTACCGCGATGCGGATGTAGTAGTCGTAGTCGCCCGAGACCAGGAAGGCTTCCAGCACCTCGGGTATTTGCGCCAGTGCGCGGCCGAATTCATACAGGGTTTCCTCGCTGTGGCTTTCGAGCGTGATGTGCACGATGACCGTGTCCATGAAGCCGAGGCTGGCCGGATCGATATCCACGGTGTAACCGCGGATGACGCCGGCGGATTCCATGCGCTTGATGCGATTCCAGCAAGGCGTGGACGACAAGCCGACGTCGGCACCGATTTCATTGAGGCTGGCACGGGCGTTCTGTTGCAGCACCTTCAGAATGGCGAGATCGAACTTGTCCAGTTTCATTTTCTGGGTTTCCGAAGAAATAAGGATGAATTTACTGGAAAACCGGGGAATTTGTAGAAAAGAAGAGAAATCTTCTCTGCGGATCGGCATAAGATATCCAGTATGAATGACCGCCTCCACGCCACCGCCCTTGCCGCTTTGCGCCACGACGACTCCCCTGCCCGCAATGGTGCCCAGATTCTGCTCGATACCCTGATCGAACGGGGTGTCGATACGGTGTTCGGCTACCCCGGCGGCGCGGTGCTGCCGCTGTACGACGCCTTGTATGCCGAGCCGCGCCTGCGCCATGTGCTGGTGCGCCATGAGCAGGCGGCGGTGCACGCAGCCGAAGGCTATGCCCGCACCACCGGCCGTCCGGGCGTGGTGTTCGTGACCTCGGGCCCGGGTATGGCCAACACGACCTCGGGCCTGCTGGACGCCATGTGCGATTCGATTCCGGTGCTGTGTATCAGCGGGCAGGTCGCCACCTCGGCCATCGGTACCGACGCATTCCAGGAATGCGACGCCATGGGCATTTCGCGTTCGGTCACCAAGTGGAATACGCAGGTCCGCGCCGCTGAAGACGTGGCCGACGTGGTGGGCCGGGCGTTCGACCTGACCCGCCAGGGGCGGCCCGGCCCGGTGCTGGTGGACTTTCCGAAAGACGTGCAACTGGCTCGGCCGGTGCATGCGGCGGATGCGGCCGCGTCGGAGCACCACCGGTTGGCCGCGCTGCGCATACGCCGCCAGGCCGGCAAGACGCCCTTGAAATTGCCGCAGACGGCCGTGCGCCGCGCCGCGGCACTGATCGCGCAGGCGCGCCGGCCGGTTTTCTATGGCGGCGGCGGCCTGGTCAATTCCGGTCCCGAGGCTTGCCGGGCCTACACTGAGCTGGTGCGCCACGTCGGTGCGCCCTGCACGCTGACGCTGATGGGCCTGGGCGCCTATCCGGCGTCAGACCCGCAGTTCGTGGGCATGCTGGGCATGCATGGCACGCTGGAAGCCAACATGGCCATGCACCATGCCGATCTGGTGGTGTGCATCGGCGCCCGCTTCGATGACCGCATCACCGGCAAACTGGCCGAGTTCTGCCCGCATGCGCGCAAGATCCATATCGATATCGACCCCGCGTCGATCAACAAGGTGGTGCGGGTAGACGTGGCGCTGGTGGGCGATTGCCTGCCGCTGGTCGAGGCGCTGCGCGGCGCCCTGGCCGAGCAATCGCTGCCCGCCGGACGGCTGGCCGACTGGTGGCGCCGCGTCGAGAGCTGGCGCGCCAAGGACTGCCTGGCTTGCCCGCCGCTGGGTGGCGAGGCGATCCTGCCGCAACAACTGATGCAGCGCCTGAACGCTGCGCTGGCCGGCCGCGACGCCATCGTGTCGACCGATGTGGGCCAGCACCAGATGTGGGCGGCGCAGTACCTGCGCTTTGACCGACCCCACCGGTGGCTGACATCGGGCGGCGCGGGAACCATGGGTTACGGCGTGCCCGCCGCGATCGGCGCCCAGGTGGCGCACCCGGACAAGACGGTGGTGTGCGTCAGCGGCGATGCGTCGGTGCTGATGAACATCCAGGAACTGTCCACCGCCATGCAGCACGATACGCCGGTGAAGGTGGTGTTGTGCAACAACGGCTACATGGGCATGGTGCGCCAGTGGCAAGAGCTGATCCATGGCGGCCGCTACAGCCACAGCTACAACGCGTCGTTGCCCGATTTCGTGGCGCTGGCCAAGGCTTTCGGCTGGGGTGCGGCACGCGTCGACGATCCGGCACAACTGGACCAGGCGCTGGCGCAATGCCTGGCGCACCCGGGGCCGTATTTCCTGGACGTGGCGGTGGCCGGGCAAGAGAACTGCTTTCCCATGATGCCGGCCGGCGAAGGGCATCATCGGATGATGCTGGGCGAAGGCGTCTGGTACGAAGACGATACAGCCTGATGTAAGAGCCCGCCCCCGATCCAGCCGCATCCGAGTCATCTCGGCGGTGAAGCACCGACACTACTGTGAGGCATCAGTCGTGCTTGATCGAGATGGTCTTCAGCACGGTGAACCCGTATAGCGCCTCGAAGCCTTTCTCGCGGCCATGGCCGCTGGCCTTGACGCCGCCGAACGGCAGTTCGATGCCGCCGCCTGCGCCGTAATTGTTGATGAATACCTGGCCGCTGCGCACCTTGCGCGCGATGCGCAATTGGCGTGCGCCGTCGCGCGTCCAGACGCTGGCGGCCAGGCCGTATTCGGTGGCGTTGGCGATGCGTACCGCATCGGCTTCGTCATCGAAGGGCATGGCGGCCAGCACCGGGCCGAACACTTCTTCCTGGGCCAGGCGATGGCCGACTGGCACGTCGCGCAATAGCGTGGGGGCCTGGTAATAGCCATCGGCGGGGGCGCCGTCGGCGATCTTGCCTTGGGCGGCAGTGGCTATGCCGTCTTCGCCGGCGGCTTGCAGGAAGCCCTGCACGCGCTCTTGCTGGCTCTTGCGGATCAGCGGGCCGCAGTCCAGGTCCATGGTTGCGGGGCCCGCGCGCAATGCCGAGAAGGCCTGCGACAGACGCTCGAGCACGCGGTCGTAGGCGCTGCGTTCGATCAGCAGACGGCTGCCGGCCGAGCAGGTCTGGCCGGCATTCTGCACGATGGCGTTCACCGCCACCGGTACCAATGCATCCAGGTCGGCGTCGGCGAATACGATCTGCGGCGACTTGCCGCCCAGTTCGAGGGTGACCGGCACATGGCGCTCGGCCGCCACCTGAGTGACCAGCACGCCGATGCGCGGCGAGCCGGTAAATGAGATGTGATCGATGCCCGGATGGCGCGTCAGTGCGTCGCCGGCTTCATGGCCATAGCCGGTAACGATGTTGATGGCCCCCGGGGGAAAACCGACGTCGGCGGCCAACTCGGCCAGCCGCAGCAGCGACAGGCAGGCGTCTTCGGCGGGTTTGACCACACAGGCGTTGCCGGCCGCCAGCGCGCCCCCCACGCTGCGACCGAAGATCTGCAGCGGGTAGTTCCAGGGCACTACGTGGCCGGTAACGCCGTGCGGCTCGCGCAGCGTCAGGACGGTGTAGCCGTTCTGGTAGGGCAGCGTCTCGCCGTGCAGTTTGTCGGCCGCACCGCCGTAGTATTCGAAATAACGGGCCACCGCCGTGACGTCGGCGCGGGCCTGCCTGGTGGGCTTGCCGCAGTCGCGCGATTCGATGTCGGTGAGTTCGTCGGCGTGGTCGAGTATTTTTACCGACAGCTTCAGCATCAGGCGGCCGCGCTCGGCCGCCGTAAGCCTGCCCCAGGCGCCGTCGTCGTAGGCACGCCGCGCGGCCTGCACGGCCAGGTCGATGTCGGCGGCGTTGCCGCGCGCAATGTTGTCGTACTGCTGCCCGGTGGAAGGATCCATCACGGCAATGGATTCGCCCGACGCGCTGGGTACCAGGCGGTTATCGATGAAATGCTGCTTCATGCCAATCAACCTCTAGAGTGTCGTTGCTGAGTATGCCGGCTGCGCAGCCCGGCGCACGGTGGCCTGTTCATGACGATAGCGCGAACAGGCCCTAGAACAAGATGGACAGGCCTCCGTCCACGGCCAGCACCTGGCCGTTGACGTACGAGGCCGCCGGCGAGGCCAGGAACACCGCGGCGCCGGCGATTTCTTCGGGCCTGCCCCAGCGGCCCATGGGATTGCGGGCGGCCATCGGGTCGTGCAGCGCCGGGTCGGCCACGAAGGCCGCATTGGTCTCGGTGGCGAAGGTGCCGGGCGCGATGGCATTGCTGGTAATGCCCAGAGGGCCGAATTCGGCGGCCAGGGCCCGCATCATGCCGGTCAACCCTTGCTTGGCGGCGGGATAGACGGCATCGCCCGCACGCGCCAGTTCCCCCACCACCGAAGTAATGGCGATCAGGCGTCCGGCGCCCTGGCGCACCATGCGTTCGGCCGCCAGCTTGGCCAGCAGGATCCCGGCTACCAGGTCGGTGTCGATCAGCGCGCGGATCTCGGCCGGCGACATGGCCTGCAGAGTCTGGCGATTGCGGGCGCCGACGTTGTTGACCAGGATGTCCAGCCGGCCATGCTCGGCATCGATCTGCGCGAACGCGCGTGCCATCGCGTCGTCGTTGCCGATGTCGAAAGCCAGCGCCGAAGCCGCCAGCCCTTCGTCGCGCAGCGCCGCTACGGTGTCTTGTACCGTTGCAGCGTTGCGACCGTTGATCAGCACGCGGGCACCGCAGCCCGCCATGGCGCGGGCGATGCACAGCCCCAAGCCCCGCGCCGAGCCAGTCACTAGCGCCACCTGCCCGGCCAGCGAAAACTGCTGCAGGTAAGCTTGGGCAGGCGAGGCGATGGTCATGGCGTTCTACGTTGTGTCAGGCGGTTTTCTTGGGGGTGGTTTTCTTGGCTGCCGCTTTCTTGGCCGGCGCTTTTTTGGCGGCTGCCTTCTTGGCGGCGGCTTTCTTGGCCGGGGCTTTTTTCGCTGCCGTCTTGGTGGCCGTCTTGGCAGCGGTTTTGGCGGCGGTCTTGCCCGCGGCGGTCTTGGCTGGCGCACGGCCAGGCTTGGCGGCGCGCGGCTCGAATTCGAAGCCGACCTTGCCATCGGGCTGGCGTACCAGGAAAGCCTTGAACTTGCGGTTCGTGCGGCTGGAGACGAAGCCGTCGAGCAAATCGGTGCGGCCGTCGGTCAACAGCTTGTGCATTTGCTCGCGCGAGATCTCTTGTTGCAGGATGATCTTGCCCGAACGGAAATCGCAGGTCTTGTCGGGGCCGACCGATTTCTCGCACACATAGCTCAGCCCATGCTCGAACACGCGCGAGCTGCACTTGGGGCAGGTGCCCACCGGCGTGTGGCCCGAGAAATCCACGGGTTCGGCGTCGTCGTCGTCATTCTGGCCGAAGTCGAATTCCAGTTTGTCTTCATCGCCGATGCGCAGGATGGCCGCGAACGGCCGGCCCATTTTGCTGATAAAGCCTTGCAGCGGGCCGATTTCGCGTTTGGCCAGCAGTTCTTCGACTTCGGGCAGTTCGAAGGTGCGCCCGCCCGGATGCTTGCCGATGGAAAAATCGCACTGCGTGCAGGCATAGCGGCGGTAGTTTTCTTTGACCACTCCGCCGCATTTAGGGCAGGGCGTCTGCAGCGTGGCGTAGTCGCCGGGCACGGTGTCGCGCTCGTATTCCTTGGCACGCTTGACGATTACCTGCGTCATCTGGGCGATTTCTCGCATGAAGGCTTCACGGCCCAGCCCGCCCTGCTCGATCTGCTTGAGCTTGTGTTCCCATTCGCCAGTGAGTTCGGGCGAAGTCAGTTCAGTGACATCCAGGCCGGACAGCAGCGTCATCAACTGGCGTGCCTTGGCGGTGGGCACCAGATCGCGCCCCTCGCGTCGCAGGTAGCTTTCGCCGAGCAGGCCTTCGATGATGCCGGCGCGCGTAGCCGGCGTACCCAGGCCGCGCTCGGACATGGCTTCGCGCAGCTCTTCGTCGTCGACCAGCTTGCCGGCGCCTTCCATGGCCGACAGCAGCGTGGCTTCGTTGTAGCGCGCCGGCGGCTTGGTCGACAGGCCCACGGCCTCGATGTCTTCAGTGCGCACGGTTTCGTTGTCGGCCACCGGCACCAGATTGGCGTCTTCGCCCTGGGCTTCTTTGCCATACACCGCCAGCCAGCCTGGCGCCACCAGTACCTTGCCTTCGGTCTTGAAGCGGTGGCCCTGCACTTCGGTCAGGCGCGTGGTGACACGGTATTCGGCGGCCGGAAAGAACACCGCCAGGAACCGCTTGAGCACCAGGTCATACAGCTTGGCCTCGGCCTCGCTCAGGTCGTGCGGAATCTGCAGCGTCGGGATGATGGCAAAGTGATCCGACACCTTCTTGTTATCGAAGATCCGCCGGTTGGGCTTGACCCAGTTCTGCGCGACCACGGTGCCGGCATGGCGGGATAACTGCCCGACTGCATTCGAGCCGCCCTTGGACAGGGCCTGCATGGTTTCGCGCACGGTGGCCAGATAGTCTTCAGGCAGGTAGCGCGAATCGGTACGCGGGTAGGTCAGTGCCTTGTGACGCTCGTACAGGGTCTGCGCCAGCGCCAAGGTGGTCTTGGCCGAGAAGCCGAAACGGCCGTTGGCATCGCGCTGCAGCGAGGTCAGGTCGTACAGGGCCGGCGACATCTGTGTCGACGGCTTGGATTCTTCGGTAACGCTGCCCGATTGTTCGCGGCACGCCGCCACCACGCTCTGCGCGGCGGCCTGTGACCACAGGCGCGATTCGCGCTTTTCGGGGTCGCGCTCGTCGCGCTTGAAATCAGG
>DASPIV010000236.1:0-5106 GCA_035628955.1 Bordetella sp. | reverse complement strand
CCAGCGGCGCTTACAGAGCGCCGAGGCGGTCGACGATATCGCACACGCCCTCGCGGCCTTTGCATTGCGGGGCATACTCAAGGACTCCAACAATGAAGCAGCAAGAGAGACAGCCTTATTCCGATACGATCTGGGATGAGGTCGAGACCTGGTCGCGCGACCGGATAGAAAGCTTCCAGCTCGATGCCCTGCGGCGCCAATTGCGGCGTGTGGCACAAACCAGTTCGCACTACCAACGGGTATTCGCCGCCACCGGCTTCCAGCCCGATGACCTGAAGAGCCTCGCCGACCTTCGGAAACTGCCTTTCACACGCAAGAGCGATTACGTAGCCGGCCTGCAGGCCGAGCCCCCGTTCGGCAGCCTGGCTGCCGTGAAACCCGGCGAAGCGGTGCGCGTGCATTTTTCATCGGGCACCACCGCCCGGCCCGCACCCGTGCTCTGGACCCAGGCCGATATCGATCGCTGGGCCGAGCTTTATTCACGTTACCTGTACGCGCAAGGCCTGCGCCGCGGCGATATATTCCAGTGCATGTTCAATTACGCCTGGTTCGTGGGCGGGCTGGGCGCTACGCTGGCCGCGCAGCAAGTCGGGGCGCTGGTGATCCCGGCTTCTTCTGGCGACACACAGCGCCAGATCGAGACCCTATTCCAGTACGGCACGCACTGCGTCATCGGCACACCGTCTTTCATGGCCCATATGGCCGAGACGGCGCAAGCCATGGGCCGCGACCTGGCCAGTTCGTCGGTGCGCATGGTTTGCGTGGGCGGCGAACCCGGTGCCAGCATCCCCGGAACGCGCGAACGTATCGAGCGCCTATGGGGTGCCAAGATGTACGACTGCTACGGCGCGCTGGAATGCCAGCCCATAGGCTGGGACACGTCGGCCCAGTTGGGGCCCACACTGGCCGAGGACTTCATCTATGTCGAGATCCTGCATCCGGACACGCAAGAGCCGGTGGCCGATGGCGAGCGCGGCGTACTGGTGCTGACGCACCTGGACCGGCAGGCCTGCCCGCTGGTGCGCTGGTGGACGGGCGACATCGTGGTGCGCGACAGCCGGCCGGCCCCTGACGGCCGCACCCATGCCCGTCTGACGGGCGGCGTGCTGGGCCGTGCCGACGACATGCTGATCGTGCGCGGCGTGAATCTGTTTCCGTCCGCGGTCGAAGACATCGTCCGGGCGTTTCCGGGCCTGACCAACGAATACGTGCTGGTGCTGGACGACAGCGTCAAAGACCCGAGCACCGGCTTTCTTACCGGCGTGAAATTGCGCGTGGAGTGCGAGAACGGCGCCGCCGCCGACCTGGGCGAACGCCTGTCGCAGCGCCTGCGGGAAAAGCTGCAGGTGCGCTTTCATGTCGAAGTCGTGCAGGCCGGCACCCTGCCCCGCACCGTCCACAAGGCTACGCGGGTGATCCATGCCTGATAACGCCCCTTCCCTGCCCCGGCCGCTGGCGGGCAAACGCGTGATCGAGCTGTCGCAATTCATTGCCGGCCCGACCGCGGCACAGTACCTGGCCGACTTCGGCGCCGACGTCATCAAGATTGAATCGCCCCAGGGCGATGGCGTACGCACACTGCCCGGCAATGCCTACGGCAGCTACTACGCGCGCAGCTTCAACACCGGCAAGCGCAGCCAGGTGCTGAACCTGCGCAATGCCGACGACCGGGCCCGCCTGGACGCGATGCTGGAAGATGCCGACGCGTTCATCTGCAACCTGGCGCCAGCTTCGCTGGCTGGCCTGGACCTGCAAGGCCCCACCTTGCGCGCGCGCTACCCGCGCCTGGTCGTGACGCTGATATCGGGTTATGGACAGCAGGATCCGCGTGTCTGCATGGACACCATCGCGCAATGTGAAAGCGGCTTCGCCCTGCTCAACGGCAATGAAGACGGATCGCCCCGCCTGTCAACCAGCTGGCCGGTGGACATGTTCTGCGGCATGTATGCGGGCATGAGCAGCGCCATGGCCATGCTGGATGGCAGCGGCAAGGGCTGCCTGGTCGACCTGTCGATGATGGAGGTCGCCGCCGCCATGCTGATCGGGCCGGCCGCCCTGGCCATCGGCGAGGGCGACGCCCTGGACCCGCCCATGGGCAATCGCGACCGGGCCTCGGCCCCGTCCAGCATCTATCAGTGCGCCGACGGCTATGTCTACATCCTGGGTGGGCTGGATACCTATTGGCTGAAGCTGCGGCCGCTGATCGGCGCCGACGATGCTCCGATCAAAGAACGCATCCGGCGGGCCGCGCACTTCGATGCGCATGTGCAGGCGTGGACCTTGCCGCAGCGCCGCGATGACGTGCTGGCACGCATGCGCGAACTGCAGATTCCCGCCGGCAATGTGCGCACGCCCGAAGAAGCCCTGGCCAGCATCCGCCAGCTTCGTCCGGGCGCCGTGTCCAGGCAATTGCCATCCGGCGAGCATCTGCCTGCCTTTCCGGCTTTGTTCGACGGGCAACGCCTGCCGCGCACCGCCACGCCGCATGTGGGCGGGGAACGCCGGCCGGACTGAGCAGCCCGGGTATCGATACGAATCAAAGGAAACTTCCATGACGACCAGCTCCACTTCTTGCGCCACCGATCCGGCCAGCGCATTGCAAGCCAATATCCTGGCGGGCCGCGCGGCCTTCATCACCGGTGCCGGTTCGGGAATCGGGCGCGGCATTGCGTTGCGCCTGATGGCATTGGGCATGAATGTCTTCGGCACCGGCCGGCGCCCCGACCCACTGCGGGAAACCGGCGAACTGGCCCAGGGGCTGCCGGGCCGTTTCGACTACGAACCCTGCAATGTGCGCGATACCGAGGCCATCGAAGCGCTGGTTGCCAAAGTGGGCGAGCGCCAGGGCATCGACCTGCTCGTCAACAATGCCGGGGGACAATTCTTTTCCCCCGCCACCGCCATCAGCCGCAAAGGCTGGGATGCGGTCATAGACGTCAATCTCAGCGCCATCTTCGTGGTGACCAAGGCCGCGTATCCGTTCCTGAAGGCGCGCAGGGGCACGGTAGTCAGTATCTCCTTGTCCGGCGTGGATCGCGGTTCGATGGGCATTGCCCACTCGATCGCGGCGCGCGCCGGCGTATTGGGGCTGATGCGTACCCTGGCGCTCGAATGGGCGCCGGACGATATCTCGCTGAACTGCATAGGCCCCGGCGCCGTGCTGACCGAAGGACTGGCCGGCGAGGCGGCCAAGGCCATGCTGGACAGGCTGGTGCAGGCCACCCCGATGGGCCGTGCCACCCGGGTCGAGGAAGTAGCCGAACTGGTGGCGTTCCTGGCCACGCCCGCCGCACACTTGATGACGGGCCAGCTCATCCAGATCGACGGCGCCGCGCATCTGGGCGCCGGCCTGCACATGCTGGCGGCCTGACGCGATGGAAGGCGCCCTGTCCCATGTAAAAGTACTGGACCTGTCCCGCGTGCTGGCGGGCCCCTGGGCATCGCAGATGTTGGCCGACCTGGGGGCCGATGTGATCAAGGTCGAGAAACCCGGCACCGGCGACGATACGCGCAGCTGGGGCCCGCCGTTCTTACCCGGCGACGGCAACGGTACGCGGGCCGACGCGGCCTATTACCTGTGTGCCAACCGCAACAAGAAATCGGTGACCATCGACATTGCCACTGAAGCCGGCCAGCAGTTGGTGCGCGAATTGGCGTCCAAGGCCGATGTGCTGATCGAGAACTACAAGGTGGGCGGCCTGGCCCGCTACGGCCTGGACTATGCCAGCCTGCATGCGCTGTATCCCCGGCTGGTGTATTGCTCGATTACCGGCTTCGGCCAGACCGGGCCTTATGCCGCGCGCGCCGGCTACGACTTCCTGGTGCAAGCCATGGGTGGCCTGATGAGCGTTACGGGGCGCGGCGACAACGAACCCGGCGCGGGCCCGCTGAAAGTCGGCGTGGCCGTGTCGGACCTGTTCACGGGCCTGTACGCAAGCACGGCGATCCTGGCCGCGCTCGCGCATCGGGACGCCCAAGGCCAGGGGCAGCATATCGACCTGGCGCTGCTGGACGTGCAAGTGGCCTGCATGGCCAACCAGTCCATGAACCTGTTCTATGGCGGGCAAGCGCCGGGGCGCCTGGGCAACGCGCATCCCAACGTAGTGCCCTACCAGGACTTTCCCACCGCGGATGGCCATGTGATCGTGGCCGTGGGCAACGACGGCCAGTTTGCCCGGCTGTGCGTCGCCATCGGCGCGGCCGAACTGGCCAACGACCCCCGCTATGCCACCAATGTGGCGCGGGTGGCCCATCGAGCAGAGCTAGTCGGCCTGTTGCGCACTCGCCTGCTCACCCGCGGCACCGATGCCTGGATCGCCATGCTGGAAGCGGCGGATGTGCCGTGCGGCCCGATCAATGACCTGGCCCGCGTGTTCGAAGATCCGCAGGTACAGGCGCGTGGCATGCATATCAATATGGCGCATCCCCTGGCCGGCACATTGGATCTGGTCGGCAACCCGATCAAGTTTTCGGCCACGCCGGTCCAGTACCGGCATGCGCCGCCCACACTGGGCCAGCATACGCGGGAAGTGCTTGCTGCCGAACTGGGATACGACGTGTCCAGGCTCGACGCGCTGGCCGCGCAAAAAGTGATCTGACGGCGGGCGCCGTCGATCAGGCCGGTCCGGCGCCCGCGCTAGGCCAGGTCGATCGAGTCGGGCGAAGAAGGATTGGGGCCTTGGGGCGTGCCGGGCACGCGATCCGGATCGTAAGGCGGCCGGTCGGGATCCGGAGTGGGATCTTCAGGCCGGGGATCAGCCGGCCAGACGGGATCATCCGGAGGAACGCCGGGCGGGCCGGCGGGCTGGCGATGGTTGGTAGCAGTCATGATGGCCTCCGTGGCTTGGAATGTGCTCGGCAGCCGCAAAAAGCGTGCCTGCCGGCGCGGTCAGCGCCCATAGCCCTGCTTGTGCCCACCCGAGCCGGCACGCCCCGCCGGGACGTCGGTATGGGGCGGCGCGTCAGTGCGGCCGTCTTCGATCGTGCCCTGCCCACGTGGCATGGGCTGGGGTGAATTCTGCGGCTGCGGCGCCTGTTGCGCCTTGGCGGGTGGGCCCGACGTACGTCCGCCCGTGCTGGCACTGGGACGGTCGGGATTCGAATCAG
>DASPIV010000235.1:0-3951 GCA_035628955.1 Bordetella sp. | reverse complement strand
GCCGGCATCCCCTTGGGGCCCAGCAACCCCCACCAGGCCAGCCCTTCCACCGGCCTGCCTATCTGCTCTTCGATGGTGGGAATATCGGGAAAGAGCGGCGAACGCTTCGATCCCGTCACTGCTATCGCGCGCAGCCGGCCGCTACGCAAGAACGGCTCGGCCGCCGCAAGCGCCGGAAGCGCCGCGTCGACCTGGCCACCCGCCAGGTCGGTCAGCGCCTGGTTTTGCCCCCGGTAGGGAATATGCATAATGGGCGCTTTGCTGATCTGCTTGATCTGCTCCATTACCAGTTGGCCAACGCTTCCGTTGCCCGCCGAACCGTAATTCATGCGCCCCTTGTTGCGGTTGGCTTCGGCAATCAGGCCTTTCAGGTCGTGGATTTGCGAACTGGCATTGACCACGACCACGACCTGCGTCTGGGCAACCATGCAGATCGGCGTGAAATCCTTGATGGGATCGAAAGGCAGGTCATGGTAAAGATGCGGATTGATCACGTGGTTGGAGGCCGCCATCATCATCGCATAGCCATCGCCAGGCAGCTTGGCCAGCGTCCCGGAACCGACGATCCCGCTTGCCGCCGCAATGTTTTCGACAGTCACGGGCACCTTCCAGACTTTTGCCAGCCCGTCGGCGAGCAACCTCGATGTACTGTCGGTGGCGGTTCCGACCGCGTAGGGCACGATGATGCGCACGGTACGGGACGGAAACTTTTCCGCGCCGCGCGCGGAAAAGCCGGCAGGCGCAAGCGATGCAGCCGCCAATGCCTTCAAGGCAGTTCTTCTAGAGATCATGGGAACTCCAAGAAAATTGAACGGCTAGCCGCGCGCGCGGCCAGGCCCGGTGCTGTGTTCGGCAAAAACTTCCAACTGCCTGGGAATGCCGAAATCGAGGATGGCCGCGTAGACACCGCAGGCCAGCGTCGCCGAAAGCCCCGCCTCGCCGGCCCAGCGCTCGATCCGCGCCAGCAGGCCCGCCTGCAACGACGGATCGGTGATATCGGCGACCGAACGCTTGAACCGTACGGCTTCCACCGCCAATCGCTCGCGTCGCGCCAGCGCGGCGATGATCTTCCGATCGACTGCGGCAACGTCGCGGCGCACGTCTTCCAGCGTCCGTCCGCATGGCCGATGGTTATCGTTCAGCATGGCAGGCCCGTCCTCACCTGGCGATGGCATAGCTGGGGCGCCTGGGATCGGCGCCCGCCAGGCAGACCCCGCTGCCGGGGTCATGCTGGATCAGACAGACGGCGCCCGCCCGCCATGTGCGCGCGGGCCAGGGCAGCGCATCGTGCCCCATGGCCCTGAGCGCATCGGTCGTTTCCTGGCCGATATCCGACTCCACGGTCAGCCGGCCCGGCAAGCTTTCGTGCGGCTCGAACGAATCGGGGAAATCATAGGTGGCGAAGCGCGGCGCATCCACGGCTTCCTGCGGATTCATGCCGAACACCGCGATATTCAGGAACACCTGGGCCATTGCCTGTAGCTGCACGTCTCCGCCCGGCGTGCCGAAGGGCATGACGCGGCCGCCCCCGAAGATCGACATCGCGGGGCTGGGGGTCAGCCGCGGCCGCTTGCCCGGCGCAACGCCGGAGGCCTGCGCGGGATCGGCCCACGACTGCGAGCCCCGCGACGAAGGACAGATCCCGGTACCCGGGATCACGGGAGTATCCATGGACACGTCGCTTGGCGTCGCCGACACCGCGTTTCCGTGGCCGTCGACCACACACACATAAGAAGTATCCAGCGCAACGGAACCGGCGCCGGCCACTCCCTGCGGCGAGGTGGCGCACACAGGGTCGATGGCTTGGGCGCGCCGGCGCGCATGCGCAACCGATAGCAGTTCGTCCAGGGGCACCTGCACATGCGTGGGATCGCCGAAATACCGGTGCCGGTCGTCGAATGCCGCTTTCATCGCTTCGGCTAGCCGATGGATATAAGCGATGGAATTGTGGGCATGCATGCCGACCTGCAATGCGTCGGCGATTCTAAGCATCTCGATCAGGGTAGGGCCCTGGCACCAAGCCTGCGGGGTGTATAGATCGTACCCGTCGAACGCTCCGCGTACCGGTACGCCCACTGGCGTGCGATACCCGTCCAGGTCTTGCGCGGTGAGCAGCCCGCCGTTCTCGCGGTGATATTTGAGGATCGCGGTGGCGATGTCGCCTTTATAGAAGGCGTCGCGCGCCGCCTGCAGCCCCTGGATTCTGCCGCCCCCCGCCGCCTTTTCCGTGTCCGCCATGTATTGGATCGTTCGCGCAAGATCGCTTTGCACAAACAAGTCGCCGGGCTGGGGCGGCTGGCCGCCGGGCAGATAGATTTCCGCGTTGGAAGGCCAGCGTGCGTATTCGGCCGCGAACGCCGAGATGATATTGGACATCATCGGGTACATCACGAATCCCTCGCGGGCAATACGTATCGCTTCTTCCGAGACTTCCGAAAAAGTCATGGTCCCGAATTCGGACAGCGCGGTGATCCATGCGTCCGGCGCCGCGGGAATCACGGTACGCAACAGCCCGTGCGGAATCTTGCCATTGTGGTGCCGCGCGAAATAATCGGGCGAGATCGCGCGCGGCCAATACCCCAGCCCGGCGATTTCGCGCACCGTGGCGGTCTTCGCGCTGTAGACGAGCATCGGCGCAACGCCGGCGAAGTTGACCACATCGCTTTGCACAACCGCCAGCACCATGCCGGCGGCCGCCGCGGCATCCACCGCATTGCCGCCGGCCTCGAGGATGCGGAAGGCGGCTTGCGCCGCCAGCGGATGGCCGGCGGAGACTGCATGGCGGGTACCGGTGATCAGCGGGCGCGTCAACGAAACGCCGGAACTCGAGACAACCCGCTGGGTCAGAGAGTTGCCAATGCTGTCCACAGACATTGGACATTACCCCTTAAAAGATACAGTATTGTTTTTCTTGAACCCATTATTCATCCGGCAACATGAAATTGCAATAGGCGAATACTAGGGATTCAATCAGGCCTTGCAGATCCGGCAAGAGCCTCAGATTTTAATTTCAATACTGTATCTTTTGCAGGCACCAAGCATTCAAGGCCCGGCCACTCCCGCAGCCACACCGGCGACCCAAACAAAATGGGCCCGATGCGCGTAGTAGCATCGGGCCCACTTGAAATACTGAATACTGCGGTGCCTGGAAAAGGCTAAATCTGGTGCGCCCGGCAGGATTCGAACCCACGACCCCTTGGTTCGTAGCCAAGTACTCTATCCAACTGAGCTACGGGCGCTGCAAAGAAAAAGACTATAGCATCTTCTTGCCGGCCCCCGCAAGTTAGCGCGGGCTGAGCCAAGGCCTGCCGGCACTGGCAACACAGGCGGCTAGGCCTGACATGCCGGGCGGCTAGGCGTCGGCCAATGCCTCGCGCAGCCACTCAATGAACGCCCAGGCCTGCGGGTCGCCGGCACGGCCGGCTCCGGGTAGCGCCATCAGTCCGCCCGGGTGGTGGGTGAACCCATGCGGCGCCACCAGCGTGCCGTCGTCCAGCTCTTTGCGCACCAGGCGCTGTTCGACCAGCGCAACGCCCAGGCCCGATGCGGCCGCCTCGATGCACAGATGCGTGTGCGGAAAGGTCAGTTCGCGGCGCAGCTTCAGGTCGATGCCCGACAAAGCCTGCCATTGGGTCCAGGCGCTGGTGGTGAAGTCATGTGCAATGCGTGTGCGGGCCGCGCCCTTGGCGCGATACCCCGGCGCGCACACCGGACCGAAAGCCACGGATGCCAGCGGCACGGCGGCGGCCCGATCGGCCTGCGAATAGGTGGCCAGGTCCCAGGTGATGAGCAGATCGGCGCCCTCGCCTCGCAGCTCGCGCGCCGAAGTCATGGACAGGCGGATGCGAATATCGGGCCGCTGGCGATAGAAGTCACCCAGCCGCGGCACCAGGCAACGCATGGCGAAAGTGGCGCTGCACGCGACATGCAAACCCGGATGGCGGGCCCGCC
>DASPIV010000234.1:0-8339 GCA_035628955.1 Bordetella sp. | reverse complement strand
TCTTCATCCATTGGCCATCAGGCGATCGCGCAGATGGTCCAGTTGCGATTTCAACGCGGCCAGGTCATCGGGCGCGCATTCGGTGGCGCACAGCACCGACACCGGTACTTGCGCAGCCTGCTGTTTGAGGTCGCGCCCGGCGCGGGTCAAGCCTACGATGACCTGCCGCTCGTCTTGCCTTGCGCGCAACCGCGTGACCAGCCCGGCGGTTTCCATACGCTTGAGCAAGGGCGTCAGCGTGGCCGAGTCCAGGTACAGGCGACGCCCGATGTCCGTCAGCGTGAGCTGGTCTTGTTCCCACAGCACCATCATTACCAGGTATTGCGGGTAGGTCAGGCCCAGCGAGCGCAGCAGTTTGCGGTACACCTTGTTCATGGCCAGCACCGTGGAATGCAGGGCGAAGCAGAGCTGTTCGTCGAGCAGCAGCGACGGGGCAGTGGCGGGTGGGGAGCGGCGGCGAGTCATGATGGAATCAATAATACATAGCGCGCTATTTAATCGCAAGTTATATTTTTAGCGATGAGGCGTTTTGCGCGGACGGCGGCCTGGCAGGCGTGGCCCGGTAGCGCTTCAGGCCGGCGGCGTGTCGAAGGCCGTGTGGTATTGCACCGTGCCCTGTGCGCGGCCGCGCCAGGCCTGCGCCATGAAGTATTGCGGGGGCATGTCCGGCAACACCAGGCCGGCATCGGGACGAAAGCCGAAGCGGCCGTAATAATGCGGCTCGCCCAGTACCACGCAGCCCGCCGCGCCACGTCCGCGCAGGCGGGCCAGCCCTTCCACCACCAGCATCGAGCCCACGCCCCGCCCTTGCATGGCGGGCGCCACCGCAATGGGCCCCAGCCCATACCAGCCCACCGTTACCCCGCCCGGCCCGGCGATGCTGACGGGCGAGAACGCCACGTGCCCGACCACTTGGCCGCGGTGTTCGGCCACCAGCGACAAAGCCAACGCGCCGGCGGCACGCAGCGCGTCGATGATGGGGCCTTCGGTGTGTTCGCTATGGGGCTGTGCGCGGAATGCATCCTGCGTTACGGCAAAAATGGCGGCAATGTCGGTGTCGAGTTCGGGGCGTAGCAGCATGGGGATGGAAGTCAGCGTGGCACGGCAGTCCGTAGAATAGACGGATATTTCTCATTCCCGACAGGCATCCGCATGGAAACCGAACTCGATGGCCGCCTGCTGGCCTTGCGGCAAACCGTGGCGCTGGCGCTGGCCCTGTCCACGCGCAGCAACCCGCAGGCCACCGAACTGGCGCTGGACATCCTGGCCGACATGAAGGCCAGCGTCGCACGCACGCCCGCCGACAGCCCATTCGAAACACCGCCCTGGGCAGCCGCGGCGCAAGACGAACTGGAAGGCATCGCACGGCTGGTGCGCAGCTTTACGCAGCAGCCCGACAACACATCAGGCCAATAGCGCTACCCGCGCCGCGCGGCGCAAGGCCTGTGGCGGCTGCCCGTAGCGCCTGACGAATGCGCGGCGCATGCGCTCGGCATCGGCAAAGCCGGTAACGCGGGCCACCGCGTCTATTGTCATGTTGCCCGCTTCCACATGCGTGCGCGCCGCTTCGGCGCGTATGCGTTCGACCGCCTTGGCCGGTGTCTGGCCGGTTTCGGCCTTGAAACTGCGTATGAACTGGCGCGGGCTCAGGCAGGCCGCCGTGGCCAGTTCTTCGATGGTAAGGGGTGCGGTCAGGTGCTGGCCGATATAACCCAGCACACGGCGCATGCGCTCACTGCGCGGCGCCAGGTCCTGCAGCGCCGAAAACTGCGACTGCCCGCCCGCGCGCCGGTGATAGACGACCATGTCGCGGGCGGCCTGGCGCGCCACATCGGCGCCCAGGTCTTCTTCCACCATGGCCAGCGCCAGGTCGATACCGGCGGTAATGCCGGCCGATGTCCAGACGCGATCGTCGCGCAGGTAGATTTTGTCGCTGTCGACCTTGATGCCCGGATAACGGCGCTGCAGGTCGGCCGCGTGGCGCCAGTGCGTGGTGGCACGCCGGCCTTCCAGCAACCCGGCCGATGCCAGCACGAATGCCCCGGTGCACACGCTGGCCAGCCGCGCCTGCCGCGCTTGCGCAGCCTGCAGGAAAGCGCGCGCCGACGGCGTGGCGCCCGCCTGGCGCGGGCCTTCGCCGCCCGGCACCAGCACGATATCGGGCTGGATGTCGCGCCAGGACCGCGTAGCCACTTCGACACCGGCCGAACTGGCCACCGGCCCGCCGCGCACCGATACCAGTTGCAGTGCATAGGCCGGGCCGAGCGGGCCGGCTACGGCCTCGCCGGCTGTCTGGAACACCGATAACGGGCCAGCCATATCCAGCAGCTGGAAGCCGGGAATCAGCAGGAAAGCGACTTTGATGGGCATGGCAGTTTTCATGGGAAATATGTCATCCATGCCATAGCTTCACCCGCTAGAGTGGGGCCTGTCAACTGCTGCCCGATTTCCCGCCATGACCGCCCCCGCCCATTCGCACGCCGGCCGCCCGTACGCCGGCCGCCCATCTGCCGGCCGCCGCAATGCCCGCGTCCTGGCTGTCTGCCAGGGTTTGTACATCGCCGCCATTTCCATCGACCTGACCCTGACCGCGCTGACTGGCCACATGCTGGCGCCCAACAAGGCGCTGGCTACCCTGCCCTTCGCGCTGATCACCGTCGCGGGCGCGGCCGTCACCTGGTTCGCCTCGCTGCTGATGCAGCGCATCGGCCGACGGGCCGGTTTTGCGTTGGGGGGACTGGCCGGCACGCTGGGCGGGCTGCTGTCGGTATGGGCCGTGTTCCGCGCCGACTTCTGGCTGTTCTGCGCCGGCACGGCACTGGTGGGGGTGTTCCAGGCGTTTGCCCAGTACTACCGCCTGGCCGCTGCCGATGCCGTACAAGCGTCGGCCAAGGCTCGCGCCATTGCCGTGGTGATGACCGGCGGCGTGATCGCGGCGGTTGCGGGCCCCGCGCTCGCGGCCTGGAGCCGCGACCTGTTCCCGCTGGCCACCTTCGCCGGCGCCTATCTGATGGTGGCCTTGCTGGGCGCGGCCACCGTGGCCCTGCTGCTGGCCGCTTATCGCGACTTGCCCGATGTGCCGGGCGACGCTGGCCCGCAAGAAGCCCGCGCGCGCGCCCGCCCCTTGCGCGTGGTCGCACGCCAACCCATCTTCGTGGCGGCACTGGCCAACAACGTGGTGGGTTCGGTGTCGATGATGTTTGTCATGACGGCGGCGCCGTTGGCCGCGGTGGCCTGCCACCACACTATCGATGACGGCGCCAACATCATGCAATGGCACCTGATCGGCATGTACGGCCCGGCGTTCTTTGCCGGCGCCCTGATCAAACGCTGGGGGCTGCCCACCATGCTGGGCCTGGGCATGGCCGTGAACCTGGCTTCGGCCATCGTGGCCATCAGCTCGACCAGCCTGCCGGCCTTCTATGCGGCGCTGTTCTTCCTGGGCGTGGGCTGGAATTTCATGTTCGTGGGCGGCACCACCTTGCTGGCACAGTCGTACCGGCCCGCCGAGCGCGGCCGCGCCCAGGGCGCCGCCGAAATGCTGCGCTACGCCGCCACCGCCCTGGCCACCCTGGCCGCGGGGCCAGCATTGGACCTGTACGGCTGGCAGGCCGTCAACATCGCCATGCTGCCGGTAGTGGCGCTGGCCGCGCTCATGACTGCCTGGTGGGTACGCAGCGAACGGCGCAGCGCCGACGATGGCACGGCCCGCGCCAGTGCGTGAAAGAAGCATCGGATAGAGGGAGCGAAACGGCTCCCTTGCAATCTGTAGTTTAGAATTGCAACACCATGCGCTTGTCTACTCGCGTTGCTCCGTCGATACGCTATCGCGCCGCCATCTGGCTGGCGCTGTGCGTGTTTGCGCTGAAGGCGCTGGTGCCGCAGGGTTTCATGCCCGGCGCCGATCCGGGCACCACGCTGATCCAACTGTGTTCGGCGGCCGGCCCGATATGGGTGGAAGGTCCGCACAAAGCCGGCCACCACCAGGATGCCCAGCACGCCGAACAGTCGGCGGTTTGCCCGGTAGGCGCGGCACTGGCCGCGCTGCCATTGTTGTCGATGCCGGCGGCCGTCGTGCCGGTGGCCACCGTTACCCTGCGCATTGCCGCGCGCGCTCCGCCCGCGCTGGCCGTCCATGCTGCGCCAGGCGCCCCGCTCGGGGCGCGTGCTCCTCCCTCGCTGCTCGGTTAGCACCAGCCTGCCCGTCGCCTCCGGCGACGGCCTTGCCTTTTCCAACCGAGACATCCCATGCCTTTTCCTTCCGCCAGGACACACGTCCTGCCGCGGCGCACGGCCATTGCCGCTGCGCTTGCCATATTGGCGGCGCCATCAGGCGCGCGCGCCCAGGACGCCGGTAGCAGCCCCGTCACCCTGCCCGCCATTTCCGTATCCGGCGACACCCCGCTGCCCACCTTGCTGGAAACCGCGGCCACCGGCTCGTTCCTGCAACTGACGCCATTCGAAACCCCCGCCAGCCTGGACATCATCACCAACGAACAGTTGCGCCAACGCGGTGACGTGACAGTCATGGACGCGATCACCCAGGCCCCCGGCATCAGCGCGTTCCGCCACCCCGGCAACGGCGGCTCATCGCTGTCGTCGCGCGGTTTCACCGATTCGAACTCGGTGGCCATCCTGTATGACGGCCTGCGCCAGTACGGCGGGCTGGGCCAGACTTTTGTGTACGATCCCTGGTCGGTAGACCGCATCGAAGTGCTGCGCGGGCCGGCATCGGTGCTGTATGGCGAAGGGGCCATCGGCGGGGTGGTCAACATCATTCCCAAGAAGCCCACGCGCGGGCCGATCGAAAGCGAAATCCAGGCCACCGTCGGCACGCATGACACGCAGCGCCTGGGCCTGGGCAGCGGCGGTGCGCTGGATGAGCGCTGGTCGTACCGGCTGGACATCAGCGGCAACCGCAGCAATGCCGACATGAGCCTGGGCGATTCGCAGAACGCCGCCGTGACGGCCGCGCTGCGGCTGGACGTCTCGCCCGAACTGAACTTCACGCTGACACAGGCCTACGCCTGGCAAGAGCCCACCCGCTACTTCGGCACGCCGCTGATCGATGGCCAGATCGATTATTCGCTGCGCCACCAGAACTACAACGTGGCCGACAGCAAGATCATCTACCGCGACAGCCGCAGCGAACTGCAGGGCGAATGGACGCCCAACGCCGCCACCACCGTGCGCGGCCGCGTGTATTACCTTGGCAGCGACCGCGACTACCGCAACGCCGAGAACTACATCTGGCAAGCCGGCAGCGGCCTGATAGAACGCAGCGCCTACACCGCCATCCAGCACGACCAGTCGCAAGTGGGCGCGCGCGTCGATGCCGCGTTCCGCGGCCAGTTGTTCGGCCTGGGCAATCAGGTTGCAGTGGGTACCGAGGTAAATCGCAGCAAGCTCGAGCACACCAATAATTCGCCGTATGGCGGCACGTCGCTGCTGGACCCGTATGATTTCGAGCACGGCCAGTTCATCAATGAGGCCGGCACCACACCGCGCTATCGCAACATTGCTACGCAATACGCGCTGTTCGCCGAAGACCGCCTGATGCTGACAGACCGCTGGTCGGTACTGGGCGGCGTGCGCTACGACCATATCGACCTGCAGCGCGAAGACCTGGTGGCCAGCACCACGGCGTATCGCCGCACCTACACCAACGTGGGCTGGCGCGTGGGCACGGTATACGACGTGCTGCCCACGCTGGCCGTGTATGGACAATATTCCGAGGCCGCCGACCCGGTCGGCAGCCTGCTGCTGCTGTCGCCGGCCAACAAGGATTTCGAACTGTCGCAAGCCCGCCAGGTCGAGGTCGGCGTCAAGCAGACCTTCTGGGACAACAAGGGCGAATGGACGCTGGCGGCCTACCACATCCGCAAGAAAGACCTGGTCACGCGCGATCCCAACGACCCGTCGCTGCGCGTACAAGTGGGCAGCCAGTCCAGCCGCGGGCTGGAACTTACCGTGGGGGTCGAACTGGCACGCGACTTGCGGGTGGATTTCAACGGCGCCATCCTGGATGCCCGTTACGACGATTACATCGATACGTCGGGCGGCGCCGCCGTATCGCGCCGGGGCAATGTACCGCCCGACGTACCCGAACGCCTGGCCAACCTGTGGCTCAGCTGGAAGTTCGCGCCGCTATGGACCGCCAGCGCAGGCCTGCGCTACGTGGGCAAGCGCTATGCGGACAGCGCCAACGAATTGGAGATGGCCGCCTACACCACCACCAATCTGGCACTGCAATGGCAACCCCGGGGCGACCTGAGCCTGGCCCTGCGCGCCTACAACGTCTTCGACAAGCAGTACGCCGAAACCGCCTACTACAACCAGACCCAATGGCTGCTGGGCACGGGGCGGCGCGTGGAACTGTCCGCCAACTACCGGTTCTGAGCACCGGCCCGCAACGATCAACGACATCATGACCAACCACTACGCATCCGAACCCGATACCGTGCGCCGTGCCGATGTGTACCGCGCCGTGTGGCGCTGGCACTTCTATGCCGGCCTGCTGGTATTGCCCTTCATGATCCTGCTGGCCGTCACTGGCGGCCTGTACCTGTTCCACAACGAAATCGAGAACGCCTGGTACCGCGACCTGCGATACGTGCAGCCGGCCGGCACGCCGGCGCTGGCGCCCTCGGCACTGACCGAAGCCGCGTTGCGCGCCCACCCCGGCACACTGGCCAAATACGTGCCGCCGGCCGCGCCGGATGCCGCCGCACAGGCGGTGATCAAGCCGGCCAGCGGCGACAGCCTGAGCGTATACGTCAACCCGTACAGTGGCCAGGTGCTGGGCGCGCTGCCCGAGCACGGCACACTGATGTGGACGATCCGCCGGCTGCATAGCCTGGACTACTTCGGCCCCATTGCCAACGGCGCCATCGAGATCGCCGCGGGCTGGTCCATCTTGCTGGTGCTTACCGGCTTTTACTTGTGGTGGCCGCGTGGGCGCAGGCAAGGAGTGGTCAGCGTGCGCGGCACGCCCGGCAAGCGCGTGTTCTGGCGCGACGTCCATGCCGTAACGGGTGCCGGCGTGGGCCTGTTCATTCTGTTCCTGGCTTGCACGGGCATGCCGTGGTCTATCGTCTGGGGCGGCAAAGTCAACCAGTGGGCCAATGGCAGCAACTTCGGCTACCCGGCCGGCGTGCGCGTGGCGGTACCGATGTCCGACGAACACCTGGCCCACATGGGCCAGACCACCTGGTCGCTGGAGCAGGCGCGCATGCCCGAATCGTCGCCCCACCATGGCATGGGCCAGCCCCAGATGGGCCAGCCCAACATGAGCCAGCCCATCGGGCTGGATGCGGCGGTGGAGCGCTTTGATCGCCTGGGTATGGCGCCGGGCTACGCCATCAACGTGCCACACGGCGCCGCCGGCGTCTACACCGCGTCGGCGTATCCCAACGACTTGTCGCGCCAGCGCGTGGTGCACCTGGACCAGTACAGCGGCAAGCCGCTACTGGACATGAGCTACGCCGATTACGGCCCGCTGGGCAAGACACTGGAATGGGGCATCAACGTGCACATGGGCCAGGAATTCGGGCTGGCCAACCAGTTGATACTGCTGGCCGCCTGCCTGGGCATGGTGCTGCTGAGCGTGGCCGGCGGCATCATGTGGTGGAAGCGGCGCCCGCAAGGCGAGCTGGGCATTCCGCCCATGCCGGCGGCGCGCGGCGCACTGCGCGGCGTGCTGGTCCTGATGATCGTGGGCGGCATCGTCTTCCCGCTGGTGGGCGCCTCGTTGCTGGTCATGCTGGCACTGGACCTGCTGGTGCAGCGGCGCACCCGCGTTGACACGCAACCCTACCGCGTGTAGCTTCTACGCCTATCATGCATCGACGCGCGCCCGCCTTCCCTTGCCACCGTGCCCCGGCCCCTGCCGGCGCACTGCGCGCGTCGCTCTTGCGCATCATCGCCCCCGTCGCCCCGCCATCGGGCGTCGTCGCGGGCCGGGCGGCACCGCCGCCCCCCCCCGCCACCGCCCTGGGCTGATTCCAGCCCCCTGGCGGCTCCAGCACATTCCTGATGTACCTGCCGTCCGGCGCTTTGCGCGCCGGCCTCGGCGGCTGGAGCCTGTGCATTTCCTGACGGGTGAATTCGATGAACGATACAAGAACGGCCTATATGGCCCATGGCGCCACGGCGCTATTCGTGCTGCTGTGGAGCAGTGGCGCGATTTTCTCGAAATGGGGGCTGGACCATACCTCGCCCTTTGCTTTCCTGGTGCTGCGCTTCATGTTGGCGCTGGGCGCGCTACTGGTGCTGGCCCGCGCGGCGCGGCAGCCGTGGCTGCCGGCGCGCGGCATGCGCGGGCGTGTCATGGCCACCGG
>DASPIV010000233.1:0-3108 GCA_035628955.1 Bordetella sp. | reverse complement strand
AGTGGCACGTACTGGCCATGTACATGCCCAGCTTCTTCACTGGCCGCCTGATCGAGCGCTACGGCAAGGCGCGCATCACGGCGCTGGGCCTGCTGCTGACAGCCGGCGCGGCGGCCGTGGCGCTGTCGGGCCTGAGCATCGCTCATTTCTGGGGCATGCTGGTATTGCTGGGCCTGGGCTGGAACTTCGGCTTCATCGGCGCCACGGCCCTGCTGACTGACTGCTACCGCCCCGAAGAGCGCACCCGCGCCCAGGCCTTGAACGATTTCCTGGTGTTCGGCTCGGTGGCCGTGGCCTCGTTCTCGTCGGGCCGCCTGCTGACGGCCAACGGCTGGGACACCATCAATCAGCTGGTGTACCCCATCGTGGCGGTGGTGCTGGCGCTGCTGCTGTGGCAGCGCTTTGCCTGGCACAAGCCAGCCCAGCGCTGACGGGCCGACGACCTGCCAGGCTCAGCGCCAGGCGTCGGGTTCCAGCGTTACCTGCCCCAGGGCGGCCGACACGAAGGCCGTGCCGTCTTGCACATTGACGTGCAGGTCCATGGTGCGCTCGGCCAGCTGGCCCAGTTCGCGGGACTGCTCGACGGGCAGGTTCACCACCCGCAAGTTGCGTGCGCGCGCCAGCTTGCCCCGCACGCCTTCCCACCAGATCGTGCTGGCATGGCCGCCGTAGCAATACACCACGACTTGCCGGGCACGGCCGCATGCCTTCAGGATGCGGCGCTCTTCGGGCTGGCCCACCTCGATCCACAGATCGATGGCGCCGGTCAGGTCCTTGAGCCACAGATCGGGCTCATCGGTGTCGCTCAGGCCCTTGGTGAACGCCAGGCCTTCCTGGGCGTGCAGGGCGTAAGCCAGCAGCCGCACCATCATGCGCTCGTCGGTTTCCGATGGATGCCGGGCCACCGTCAGCGCGTGGCTGCCGTAATAGTGGCGATCGGAATCGGCGACGTGCAGATCGGCTTTGTAAATGGTTGCGCGCAAGGCCATGGGGGCAGGATCCGGCGGCGCTGGGCCGCAAAAAGCGGTAATGATACTCGGGGCGGCGTGCAGCTATGCCGGCCGCCCGCCCAGGCGTTATGCTGGCATCTTGCCGCCGGAGACCGCCATGACGCCCACCGCCGCCTTGCTTGCCTTCTGTCTTGCCGCAGGCATTCTTACCCTGACCCCGGGCCTGGATACGGCCCTGGTGCTGCGCACTTCGGCAGTGGAAGGCGGCCGGCGCGCCTTGCTGGCGGGGCTGGGCGTCTGCGCTGGCTGCCTGGTGTGGGGGGTGGTGGTGGCCCTGGGGCTGGGCTCGCTGCTGGCGGCCTCGCAGACGGCCTATGACATCCTGCGCATCTGTGGCGCGGCGTATTTGTTCTATCTGGGTATCAAGCTGCTGTGGCGCACACTGCGGCCCCGCGCCGGCGACGGCGCGCGTGCCCGCGCCGCGGAATTCTGCCCACCAGCCTCGGGAACGGGCGCGCAGTGGTTCCTGCGGGGTTGCCTGACCAATGTACTCAACCCCAAGGTGGGCATGTTCTACGTGACCTTCCTGCCGCAGTTCATTCCCACCGGCGTCAACGTGCTGGGCTTCAGTCTGCTGCTGGCCGCCCTGCACGCGACAATGGGCGTGCTGTGGTTCGCCATTCTGGTGATGGCCACCCGGCCCGTGGCACGCTGGCTGCAGCGGCCCACGGTGACGCGCTCGCTGGACGGGCTGACCGGGATCGTGTTTTTGGCATTCGGACTGCGGCTGGCGTTCGAGCGGCGCTGAATTCTTGACCGGATCCTGCTTGCGAGCATGCCAAGGCAGGCTGTGCAGGTGTCTGGCTCCCCTGCGGGGAGTCAGACACCTTCGTATACCCCCACGGGATGGCGGGCCACGTAATGGCCTTCTGTCACTTGCACCAGGGGCGCGACCACGGGCTCGTCGCCCACTTTGCGTACCGGGCTGGGGATCTCGTCGACCAGCAAGGAGCGCGTGCGGTGGCGGCGCTGGGGATCCGCGATCGGTACGGCGTCCATCAGCTTGCGGGTGTACGGATGCTGGGGGTTCTCGAAGATGGCGCGGCGCGGGCCGATTTCGACGATCTGCCCCAGGTACATTACCGCCACCCGATGGCTGACGCGCTCTACCACCGCCATGTCGTGCGAGATGAACAGCAGCGACACGCCCAGTTCGCGCTGCAGGTCGAGCAACAGGTTGACGATCTGCGCCTGGATGGAAACATCCAGCGCCGAGACCGATTCGTCGGCCACGATGACCTTGGGGTTCAGTGCCAATGCCCGCGCGATGCAGATGCGCTGGCGCTGTCCGCCCGAGAACTCGTGCGGATAGCGGCCGATCATGTCGGGCACCAGCTCGCACTTGTCCATCAGCCAGCGCACGCGTTCATGGGCGGCCTTGCCCTTGGCCACGCCGTGGATCAGCAGCGGTTCCATGATGGAATAGCCGACCGTCATGCGGGGATCGAGCGAGGCGAACGGATCCTGGAAAATGAACTGGATGTGGCGGCGCAGCGACTGCATGGCCGCGCCGCGCAGCGTGCCGATGTCGCGGCCGTCGAACTCGATGCGCCCGCCCTGGCTCTTGACCAGTTGCAGCAGTGAACGGCCAGTAGTGGTCTTGCCGCAGCCCGACTCGCCCACCAGGGCCAGTGTCTCGCCGGGATAAAGATCGAAGCTGACCCGCTCGACCGCATGCACGCGCTTGTGCACCCGCCCCAGGATGCCGCCCGAAATATCGAAGCGGGTGACGAGGTCTTTGACACGCAGCACCGGGCCGCCTTCGCGGCGCACCGTGCTGGCGGGGCCGGCCGATGCAGTCGGAGGCTGGGCGCCGGCGGCGGCTTCGTCGACCTGCAGCAGCGGGAACGGCGCGGGCTCGTCGGTGCCGCGCATTGCGCCCAGCCTCGGCACCGCCGACAGCAGCGCGCGCGTGTAGGCATGCCGCGGCGCGGCGAAGATCTCATCGGAACCGCCTTCTTCGACCTTGTCGCCGCGGTACATGACCAGCACGCGGTCGGCCACTTCGGCCACCACGCCCATATCGTGCGTGATGAAGATCACGCCCATGTCCATTTCTTCCTGCAACTGGCGGATCAGTTGCAGGATCTGCGCCTGG
>DASPIV010000232.1:0-2131 GCA_035628955.1 Bordetella sp. | reverse complement strand
GCGACGTGCCCACGCAAGGCTATTCTTTTCCCGACCTGCCTCGGCCGGGGCAGCATTTATTGCACTGCTATCCGGACGACCATGTCGTGGGCTTGAACTACGCGGCCGACCACGGCCTGGTGTGCGACCCGACAGCACTGCTGGAGCAATTGGCCCAGGACACACCGGCCGGCCTCGAGCGCGACCCCGACTGGGCCGCCGGTCTGCGCAGCCTGCATACCCGGCGCGCGGCCTGGGTGGCCGGCCGGCCCGCCGACGGAATCGACTTCAACCTGGTGGTGCGCAGCCTGGCCGCGCATGCTCCCGGCGATGCCATTGTCTGCCTGGACGCGGGCACCTTCGCCGCGCCGGTGTACCGCCATTTTTCGTGGCACGGCACCCAGCGGCTGATGGCGCCGTTGTCGGGCGCCATGGGCTACGGAACGCCGGCCGCCATCGCCAGCGCCCTGCGCCATCCTGGCCGCAAGACCATCTGCCTGGTGGGCGACGGCGGCTTCCTGATGACCGGCAACGAAATGATCGCCGCGGTACAGCGCCATCTGCCCATTCTGTTCATCGTGTCCAACAACGCCAGCTACGGCTCGATCCGCCTGCACCAGGAACGCTATTACCCGGGGCGCGTCAGCGGTACCATGCTGGCCAACCCCGATTTCCAGGCCCTGGGCGCGGCCTTCGGCATCAGGTCGAGCCGCATCGAAAGCGCCGACCAGGTCGATGCGGCCATCGCCGATGGCTTGCGCGCCACGGAGCCGCGCCTGATCGAAGTGCGCAGCAGCCTGGCAGCTGTGCTGCAAGGAGTACGGCAGGCATCCGCCGACTGAGCACCGGGCACGGCGGGCTGCCGCTACACTGCGGCAATCCCATCTTGCAGAGCCGGCCATGTCTCATACCTTGTTGATCGAACGCACGCGCGGCGGCGCCGACGCCTCTGGCGACATCGTGGAATGCCAGCATTTCGGGTCGATAGCCGTGGTCGACCCCAGCGGCCGGCTGGTGGCCAGCGCGGGCGACCCGGACGCACTGACGTTTGCCCGCTCGGCCCTCAAGCCGTTCCAGGCGCTGCCCTTCATGCGCGCCGGCGGCGCCGCCCACTACGACTTGCGCAGCGAGCAACTGGCGCTGTTGTGCGCCAGCCATTCCGGCGAAAACGCGCATGTCGAGGCGGTGGCCGACATTCTGGACAAAGCCGGCTGCCGGCCGAGCCAACTGCAGTGCGGCTGCCACTTGCCTATCGCGTTCAGCATGCCCGGTGGCTCGCCGGCACCGGCCGGTTTCGAACCGACCGCCCTGCACCACAATTGCTCGGGCAAACATGCGGGATTCCTGGCCTACTGTGCCCAGCATGGCTTGACGCATCACGACTACCTGTCGCCCAACCACCCGCTGCAGGCCGCCGTACGCAAGGAACTGGCGCAGGCCTGCGGCATTCCGGCCGATGCGCTGCGCGCCGGTATCGACGGGTGTTCGGCGCCCACCTATGCTCTGCCGCTTTCCGCCCTGGCGACCGGCTATGCGCGGCTGGCCACCGCCCAGGCCGGCTCTGGCGGCGTGGGCGCGGCTTTGCAGCCGCTGTGCCAGGCGATGGTGGCGCACCCGTTCCTGGTGTCGGGTACGGGGCGATCCGACCTGGCGCTGATGCGCGCCGCGCCGGACGAACTGGTGGCCAAGACCGGCGCCGACGGCGTGCAGGGCATGGGGCTGCGCAAACTGGGGCTGGGTATCGCGGTCAAGGTGTCGGACGGCAACATGGCCACGGTGCATGCCGCCGCTATCGAGACACTGCGGCAGTTGGGCGTAGCGGGCGCCCAGTCGGACACGCTGCAGGCCTGGGCCCGGCCAGAGATCCGCAATACGGCCGGCCTGCGCACCGGCCAGGTTCGGCCCGCCTTCGAGCTGCGCCGCCACTGAAAGCGCGGCGGCGCGCCGCGGCCTAGTTCCCCGCGGCGATATCGCCGTAGTCGAAGAACAGGTCGCCAATGGAGGCGGGCCGGTTCTTCAGCGAGCCGATCTCGTTCATGAACTGCGCGTACTTCATGACGTGTTCGGGCGTGGTCGTGTATTTGATGGCCGGGTCGTCCAGAATGCGCACCATGTCGTCCACGCTGAAGGTCTTGCCTCCGCCCATGGATTC